>JAFWVZ010000186.1 GCA_017523605.1 Bacillota bacterium
CGCTCTTTGGCTATGCCGCTTACTCCGTAGGCCGTCTCGATGGGTTCTTCTTCTATGTATCTGAAGCGTTCGCCCTTAAGGAATGTGGTGATGAAGATCGCCACAGCGCATCCTACCATTATAAGGATCACCGGCACGCCTATTCCGGCTGCCACGGCGTCCTTTATCTTAAGAAGGCCGGTCTCGCTTGCGCCTGCAAGGAAGATCAGGAGCACCGGTGACAGTATGCATAGCATTACGCCTATGGCCGTGCGGCGCGAGGACCAGCTCTTGAACTCCAGGTAATCGGAGGCCTCTTCTACCGTTACTACCCGGGCCGCCGGTTCGTCGTATTCGGCTTCGCCCTGGGCTGCGGATATCTCCAGTTCGTCCTTAAGCAGCACGTCCGTGCTTACTCCGAAGATCTGCGACATCGTTATTATGCGGTTCATGTCCGGGATTGCCTGCGCGCTCTCCCATTTGGATATGGACTGACGGCTGACGTTCAGCTTTTCCGCCAGATCCTCCTGGGACCATCCGTTCTTCTTTCTCAGTTCGATTATCTTGTCTGCAAGTATCATTTCTTTTCTCCTTTGACGTTTTTTACGGTTGCTTTGGGCTTTGCCTTGCGGCTCTTTTGCCCTGCTTTGCCTTGCGGCCCGCAGCTCTTGTTTACGCCAAAATTGTACTTTACAACGGTGTGGCAATCCATAAACCGCGCTTGGAAACTACGCAACCGGCAGTTGCAAAACAGCGGAAAACGCGCATTTTTCAGGTCTTTTCCAGCACGCAGACAGCCATGCGGACGAAATTCTCCTTAATGCCGGGGATCTTAGCCAGTGGAGCAAGCCAGCCTCGCAGCGGCTTTTCCTTGTAAAGGACTACACGCAGAGACCCCTGCGCAGCAAGACTTTCCCGTATCCGCTTAAAACGCTTGAGAGTCATCTTGTTTATGTAACTGTTTTTCAGTGCGCCGTTTTCGTCCTCGGAGAGCCTAAGCGCTATGCGCTCCGCCCCGCTGACTGCCGGTCTTCCTGCTTTGTCTTTGGTGGATCTTTCAGTTTCGGAGCGTCCGGACTGTTCGTATTGCTCCGTTTCCGCGTCCAGCTCTTCCGCCAGCTGCCGGTAAGCCTCCAGACATTTCTGTTCCGGGAACAGTCTGTGCACCCAGGGAATGCCTATCAGGTCCGAAAGGTGCTCGCCGTAGGGGTGCCCGTACGGCGGAAAGTTTATGAAAACACGTCCGCCCGGCTTTAGCAGCCTTTTGCACTCTGCAAGGACCGCCTCCGGATCCGCCAGATGCTCGAAAGCATCGTTCATTATCACAGTGTCGAAGCTTTCTGCCGGAAGTCCCGTGTCCGAGGCGTCGGCACAGATAAAGCGGAACGATCCGCGGGCGGCTTGGTCCGCGCCGTAAGGATCCAAAGTCCCTCGTGCTGTTGGGCCCGCACTGTAAAGATCATGCGGACGCTGCTCCTCAGGGTCTGTCCCTATCCGTTTGCGCATCGCGAAGGCTTCCGCCTGCTCGCGGTACTTCTCCAGCAGATCCACTCCCGTAACGTCCGCAGCCCATTTCTCCGCATACCAGACGCTCTTGCCGCCGGCTCCGCAGCCAACGTCCAGGACCTTCTTGCGGAACAGAATGTCGCCAGGCGCGTAGTACGGCGCAAAGCACGCCAGGGAATCGGCCGCCCGGTCGTATTCCCACTTCGCGTACGCCAAAGAAACGGAGCCGCAAGCGTCCTCAGATCGAACGCATGCAGGACTGTTGAACGGGTGCTCCGGCAGGCGGAACCGCTTGTTCAGTTTAAGTATCGTTTTCACGGACATACATGCATTATACCACAATTTTCCGTCCCCCAAGCCGCCCGGCTGTGTTATTATATAAGGTAGGAAATAACTCTTTACGAAAGGAGCATATAATGATCTACACAAAAGAAGTTGAAATGATGTGCCCCGTCGCCAAAGGCGCCAAGCACGACCCGGCTCCCATCCCGGAAGAAGGAAAATGGGTAAAGGTCAAGCAGATCGGGGACATCTCCGGGTTTACCCACGGAATTGGCTGGTGCGCTCCTCAGCAGGGCGCGTGCAAGCTTACGCTCAACATTAAGAACGGCATCATAGAGGAGGCTCTGGTGGAGACCATCGGATGCTCCGGCATGACCCACTCCGCCGCAATGGCCGCGGAGATCCTGCAGGGCAAGACCATACTGGAAGCCCTCAATTCGGACCTTGTCTGCGACGCCATCAACACCGCAATGAGAGAGATCTTCCTGCAGATCGTATACGGCAGGAGCCAGAGCGCTTTCTCCGACGACGGCCTTGCTATAGGCGCCGGCCTGGAGGATCTGGGCAAGGGTCTGCGCTCGCAGATCGGAACCATGTACGGCACCAAGGAAAAGGGCGTACGCTATCTGGAGATGGCCGAAGGCTACGTTACAGGCATAGCCCTGGACGAGGACAACGAGGTTATCGGCTACCAGTTCGTTAACCTCGGCAAGATGACCGACTTCATAAAGAAGGGCGACAGCCCCAACGAGGCCTGGGAAAAGGCCAAGGGTCAGTACGGACGCGTAGCGGACGCCGCGCGCATCATAGACCCCAGAAAGGAGTAAGGCCATGGCACTGTTTGAATCCTACGAAAGAAGAATAGACCAGATCAACGCCGTCCTTAACAAATACGGGATCGCGTCCATAGAGGAAGCGAAGAAGATCACGGAAGACGCGGGACTTAACGTTTACGATCAGGTAAAGAAGATACAGCCCATATGCTTCGAGAACGCGTGCTGGGCATACACCGTGGGCGCCGCGATAGCCATCAAGAAGGGCTGCCGCAAGGCATCCGAAGCAGCCGCTGCGATAGGCGAAGGTCTTCAGTCCTTCTGCATCCCCGGCTCCGTAGCTGATCACCGCAAGGTAGGTCTGGGCCACGGCAACCTGGGCAAGATGCTTCTGGAAGAAGAGACCGAGTGCTTCTGCTTCCTGGCGGGCCACGAGTCCTTCGCAGCCGCCGAAGGCGCCATAGGAATAGCGGAAAAGGCCAACAAGGTCCGCACCAAACCGCTGCGCGTAATACTCAACGGTCTTGGCAAGGACGCCGCTCAGATCATATCCAGGATCAACGGCTTTACCTATGTGGACACCCAGTACGACTACAAGGCAGCAAAGCTGAACATAGTCTACGAAAAGGCATATTCCAAGGGTCTTAGAGCAAGCGTACGCTGCTACGGCGCTGACGACGTTCAGGAAGGCGTCGCTATTATGCACTTCGAGAACGTTGGCGTTTCCATCACCGGAAACTCCACCAACCCCACCAGGTTCCAGCACCCTGTTGCCGGCACCTACAAGAAGGAATGCATAGAGCAGGGCAAGAAGTACTTCTCGGTAGCCTCCGGCGGAGGAACGGGACGTACGCTGCACCCGGATAACATGGCTGCAGGTCCGGCTTCCTACGGAATGACCGACACCATGGGCCGCATGCACTCCGACGCCCAGTTCGCGGGCTCCAGCTCCGTACCGGCTCACGTAGAGATGATGGGTCTTATCGGCATGGGCAACAACCCGATGGTTGGCGCTACCGTTGCTGTTGCCGTAAGCGTGGAAGAAGCCGCAAGGGCAGGAAAGTTCTAAGCATAAACGTTAACGATCATTGCCGCCGGGCCGTTCGGTATCCGGCGGCATAGTTTTATTAAGCACGCAGCAAGGATCCTTTACGACAGGCAGCGCAGCCTTCCGTCAGACCGGATCTTCGCAAAACGCAAACGAGTATAATGGAACACAAAGAATACGAACTGCAGGTCCCGGGAGGGTATGTCCTGGCATATCACATAAACGCGTCCGACAAGAAGACGGGCGTGCTTATGACCATCGGCGCTTTCGTAATAATGATAGCTGCCGTTGTTCTGGTGTTCGCCGGCATCCCCAAGCCGTGGAGCATAAGGATTCTGGCCTCGGACAGCAAGTACTTCCTGTATCTTGGTGTCTGGCTGGTCCTGGAGATCGCCTACATGATCCTGCACGAGCTTACGCACGGCGCGGTCTACAAGGCGCTTACACACCGGAAGCTGCGCTTTGGGATCACCTGGAACGCCGCGTTCTGCGGAGTGCCGGACATCTACACCTACAGACGCGTGGCCATCCTGTCGCTGATCGCTCCGCTTACGGTATTTACGATAATATTCGTTGCGCTGGCGCTTTATCTGCGCACGGTCAGCACTGCGTGGTACCTTGTCGTGGGCATACTGTTCGCCACCCACATCTCCGGCTGCGTGGGCGACATGTTCATGACTTTCAAGTTCCTTACAAAATACAAAGATCCGCGCACTCTGATGCGCGACACCGGCCCCGAACAGTGGATATACGTGCCGGAAGAGAGTTTACAGGAGTAAAAGATGCGTAAAAAGAGCTTAAAAAA
>JAFWVZ010000187.1 GCA_017523605.1 Bacillota bacterium
CAGAAGCTGAGCAGCTTCTTTAAGATCCGTAAGGAGGAAGGGGTCGTACGTTACCTTGGGGGCAGGCGACAGAAAGTCCTCCAGTTCGGACGCGGGGATGCCGCGGTTAGTCAGTATATTGAGCACGGAAGCAGGGACTCCTAAAAGCCCCTGCTCCTGATCGTTGTTTTCCCGGGCGATGACCCATCTAGCCATATCAGAATTTACCCGGAGTCACCCAATTAAGAGGATCCTGGTATGCTCCGTTTTTCCTAACTTCGAAGTGAATGTGCGGGCCTGTGGACATTCCCGTGGAACCAACAAGAGCGAGCACATCGCCGCGCTTCACCTTGTCGCCCACCTTGCAGAGTATCTTACAGGAGTGAGCGTACAGAGTAACTATTCCTCCGCCGTGGTCCACCATTACGTAGTTTCCGTAGCCGTTGCTGGAAGCAGTCCTTATTACGGTCCCGTCCGCGGCACAGAGGATCTCCGTCTCTTTCCTTGCCCCGATGTCAATACCGGTGTGCATCTTCCAGTACCCAAGTATCGGGTGGAGCCTCATGCCGAACACATCCGTTATCCTGTTGCTGTTCCTGGACGGCCAGCCCATTACGCCTCCGGTGTAATCCCCGCCGCTCTGCAGCTTCAGGATGTCCGCCTTAAGGGCGTCGGCCTCCGCGTTCATCGCGTCGATCTGGGCTTCCAGAGCGGCGTTGTTCTTTTCTATCTTTTTCTTGAGAGACGCAACGGCAGCCAGATCGTTGTCCAGCGAGGACTTCTTTGCGTCCAGCTCCGCCTGCTTGGTCTCGAGCTCCGTCTTAAGCGCTACCAGCTCGTCTTTCTTTTCCGTAACGGCGGCGTGCTGCTTTTCCAGAGACGCTATCAGATCGGAGTCGGACTCCGTGATGCGCTTCATCATCTCGACGTTGGTCAGAAGCTCCGTCATGCTGGCAGAACCAAGAAGGATGGAGATCATTCCCGCGTCGCCCTGCATGTACATTACCCTGAGTCTGCTCCACAGAGCTTCGTTCTGCTCCGTGATCTTACCCTGGATCTCGTCCAGTTCGGCAAGGGTCTTTGTGACTCTCTCCTTGGTGGCGTTCAGATCCTCCGTAAGACTGTTGATCTCTACCTGGGTATCGTAGATCTGAGTTTCGTAGTTCCTGATGTCCGCCTGAAGCTCTTTGGCCTGCTTCTGGCCTTCCGACAGCTCCCGCTCCGACTTGATGATGTTGGAACGCAGTTTGTCGTAGTCCTGCTGCTTGGTGAACACATCGCTTCCGAAGCCGAGCGGCGACAGAAGCGGCGCGCAGACACAGACGAGGGCCATCATCAGGATGACGACCTTAACGGCTGTTTTCGCTCTTCCTTTCCTTCTCATTTTATCCCCCTTCTGACTGCTTTCCCCAAAGCAGTTTTCCCCTTTATGATTTAAGATAGCGTCTCATGGATATTATGCTTCCGAAGGCCCCTATGCCTATGCCCAGAGCAAAGAATATCCAGATGATGTTCTTGATAAGGAACTGCGGATCCACAAGACTGGCCGAGAACAGCTGGAATGCCTGCTCGCCCAGAGTGTCGCAGAGCCTTGTATATATAAGAGCCGAAAGTCCCACGGAGATGGCCGCGGAAATGCAGCCGATTATGATCCCCTCCAGGAACATGGGGCCTCTTATGAACCAGTTGGTAGCGCCCACGTAGCGCATGTTGCGTATCTCGTCCTGGCGCGCCATTACCGTAAGCTTTATGGTATTGGACACGACAACCAGGGAAACTATCACCAGGAAGATTATTACCACGAGCGCTCCGCGCTGTATGGTGTTGGATACTTTTATTACCTTCCCTACTTCTTCGCTGTAGAAGCGGACTACATCCACCCCGGGAAGCCCGGCGGCGGTAGTAGCTATGAATTCGCCGGTCTCCACCTCCGAAAGAGTTATCCTTATGGAGTTGGGCAGGCGGTTCTCGTCCAGTCCGTCCAGCAGGTAGGCGTTGCTGCCCCAGCGCGCCTTGAACTCTTCCATGCCCTGCTCTTTGGAAATGTATGTGGCGTCCTGAACACCCTGCATCCCCTTGATGCTGGTTATCATGTTGGCTGCCTGCTCCTGCGTGGTCTCGTCCTTAAGGAAGACCTCTATGGTGCCGAACTGATCCTTTACGTTTTCAGTGATGAAACTGACGTTTACCGTGAGGAAGAAGAAAAGCGCCAGGATAAGCATCATTGCGGTAATTGCAAATATTGAAGCAAGAGTCATTCCCTTGTTCCGGAAACCGTGCCTGAACGCCTGCTTTAACGAATAAAGCGCACCCCTAATCATCGAACCCGTAATCTCCTCCCCTGCTGTCGCGGATTATGGTACCCTGGTCTATAGCTATTACGCGCTTGTTCATGCGGTTAACTATGTCCCTGGCGTGCGTTACCATTACAACGGTGGTGCCGCGCTTGTTTACCAGCTCCAGCAGCTGCATTATCTCCCAGGCCGTCTCCGGGTCCAGATTGCCTGTAGGCTCGTCCGCGATCAGTATGCGCGGGTTGTTTATTATTGCCCTGGCGATGGCGACCCTCTGCTGCTCTCCCGCGGAAAGCTCGCTCGGGAAGTTGTTCGCCTTATCCTCTATTCCCATGACGGAGAGCATCTGGGGCACCTGCCTGTCTATGGTCTTCTTGCTGCAGCGCACCACTTCCATGGCAAACGACACGTTCTCGAAAACGGTCTTGTTCTCCAGAAGCTTAAAGTCCTGGAACACCATGCCTATGTCCCTTCTGAGGAACGCAACGTCGCGGTTGGACATTTTGCTGAGCGGCTTGCCTTCTACCGAGACTTCTCCTTCGTCCGGCTCTATCTCTTTTGTGATGAGCTTGATAAACGTGGATTTTCCGGATCCGGTGGGACCTACGACAAATACAAAATCGCCCTGATCTATATGGAGGGTCGCATTTTTAAGTGCCACAGTATCCGCGTAGACCTTGGTCACGTTCTTAAAATCGATCAACAGGACATCTCCTTTACCCCTAAGATGCTTTAAATCACAGTATAGTATACTACATAACACCGTAAATGTTAAGTCTTTACTATGGTTAGTTATGATTTTTTTGTGAATTTTACCAAAAACAGGTAAGCAGGGATCTTAACTATGCGCTTTATTCTGGAAGGCTGCTGAACAAGCCTGTATAACCATTCCAGCCCGGCGCGGGTAAACTTTTCCGGAGCTCTTTTTACTTCTCCGGCCCATACATCCAGGCTTCCGCCTACTCCCATGCATGCTTTTACGCCTAGATTCGCGGCGTTTTTATGCATGAAAAGTTCCTGCTTCGGGGACCCGAGGCCTACGACTGCGAAGCCTGCTCCGCTTTCGGCGATGCGGCGTACAAGCCGTTCTTCCTCCTCCGGGAGAAAGTATCCGTCCGCTGTGCCTGCGACCTTAAGACCGGGGATCTGCTGCTCCATGTTTTTTGCGGCGCGCTCCGCTGTCCCCGGCTTTCCGCCCAGGAAAAATACGGACATGCCTTTTTCCGCGCAGATCTTAAGAGTATCCGTGCAGACGTCTATTCCTGCCAGCCTTTCCTTAAGAGGCGTACCGGCCATGGACGCCGCCTTAACTACTCCTATGCCGTCCGGGACCGCCAGCTCCGCGCTTTGAAGCGCGATCCTAAGCTCCGCGTTCTTTTCCGCAGCGTAGAGGATCTCGCAGTTGGGCGTTACGACAACGCTGCAGCCGTCCGTTTCCAGCAGCTGCGCCATGCGTCTTCCGGTTTCTTCCCTTGTAAGGACGTCCAGCGGGACGCCCCTTAATTCTATCCTTCCGGCGCTCATTGCTGCGCCTCCGATACTAAAATTCCGCGCTTTAAGGTCTGCGGCCGGCAGTCCTCAGCGATCGATCCCGCCTGCGCACTGTTTGCATCTGCCTCCGCCATGCGCATTGCAGTCTTCATAATTCCCAGAAGCAGGAACGATCCGAACAGGATGCGCGGATAGAACCATGTATATTCGAACAGGCCGAACAGCGCCATTCCTGCCATGGAGGACACGCACGCGGCAAGCACACGAGCCGGAAGACTTGCAGCATCGCAGCGCTTCAGCACGAACGACGCCCTTACGGACGGGACCGCAAACGCAAGCAGCGCGCTAACTGCTCCCAGGAGCCCGAACTCCACTATAAGTTCCAGGTACAGCATCTGCGAATGCACTATGCCGGACAGTACGTATTCATCTGCGAAGTACTTTATCTGCGCGGCAAGCGTAGCCGGCCCCGGGCCGATGCCGGTAATGAACCTGCGCTGGTCCGCAAGCAGCCTTAACGTGGCCTCCCATATCCTTATCCTGTAATCCGCGCTCGTATCCGCCGGGTTGAACATGTTGGAGAGCCTAAGAAGCACTCCGGACGGAAGCAGCGGGACTGCAAGGATGGCAAGGACTATGATAAGAGGCAGTATCCTGCGCCTGGTAAAGTACACGAAGATCAGCGCGGTAAGAGCCGCAGAGAGCCAGCCGGATCTGGAATATGTAAGAAGCAGCGCTGTCACGGGCAGCACAAGGCCTACGGCCAGGACGAGCCTTCGCATTGCCGTGCGCCCGGATGCCGCGAATACCGCGCAGAGCGGCGAGAACATTACCAGGAATTCCGCCAGGTTGTTGGGATTCTCCAGCGAGGAGTACACCCTTCCGATCCCCGGGTTGAGCGCCAGGTCCGTCTGCGAAGCGTTTACGGAAACGCCCGCGATCTTCTGAGCGATGCCGAGAAGCGAAACGATCATTACCGCCGCGTAGATCCAAGCCAGATACTCTTTAAGCGCCTTCCTGCCTTTTATGCCTGCAGATGCGGACCACATGAACATGAAGGCGGAAGCGAAGAACGCCAGTACTCTTACACTGTCGTATACCGCTTCGGAACAAAGCAGCGATATGACGCAGCATATCCCGAAGACAACAATGGGACGGCCCAGGTCCGCCGCGGTCAAGTGCGGTCTTTTACCTGCGGCAGACAGAGTGAGTACGGAAACAAAAAGCACCGCAGCCGCCGCAAGCGCATACCAGTTGCGCCATGCAGCGTGCGGAACGCAGAACATTACAAGAAAAACGATGCCGGATATCCTTCCCGGCCTGAATAGCGCGGAACCGGATGCGATGCGCGCGAACGCGCTGCTGTCGTAAACGTTTACCGCGCCGGAAAAAGCATTCTTTGCCGCAGCAACAGATGCACCGGCGGCCCGCACGTATGCGCCGCTTTTCCGCGCGCCGTTATCCGTTCGCCCAAGGCCGGCCAGTCTGTACAGCACTATCCTTAAAAAACTGCTGCTCCAGGCATTTGAAAAGAACGATAAAACAGCAGAGCACAGCTTAAAGCATGCGCTCTGTCCCCATATCCTGTCTATCTTTCCAAGAATGCTGCCTGAAAGCATGGATCGGACCTCGTAGGAGCTGCAGCCCGGCAAAGACCTGTAAGGAATGCTGCCGGATCTTGCGGACTCTGCCGCAAAAAAACTAACGGATCTCGCGGACTTTTAGGTAGAGTTTGGCCTCGCCTGCGAACACGGTCATGGTATGGCCGGAGGCGTACAGCGACCCGTCTATGCGCAGCCCGTGTTCCTCCTTTACGCCCTTGGAATCCAGCACCAGGACCACGCTTACCAGCCAGTCGCTCTCGGTCGAAACGGTCCTGCCGTCCGGCCCGGTCTGAGTCTCCATGAGCGGAAGTATCTCGACGCTCTTTACCGTGCCCAGATCCACGTCGTAGCTCTGGTCCCAGACGGTGTCGCCCACCTTTACCTGCTCCGCCGTAAAGCGCGGCGCATCGTGGCAGAAGAGCACCATCTCGCAGGTCTGCTCCTCGCCCTTTTCGGCCTTAGGCAGAACGTAGCGGAACAGCGCAAAGCAGACCGCCGCCAGTATCACTATTATCACCAGCAGATCTATGATGTTGATCTTTCCGAAGAGTCTTCCTTTTTCGTCAGCGATCTTCATGCTGTCCTCCCGTAATTCCGCCCGGCCCGTATTCATAGAGCCTTATGTATTCGTCTGCCATGCGGCGGACGCTGTATTTCTGCGATTTTTCCCGCGCCGCTTTTGAGTGCGCAAGGCGCAGATCCTTATCGTTCATGTACTGTTTAATTGCTGCCGCGAAAGCTTTTGCGTCGCCCGGCTTTACGCATATGCCGCAGCGGGGATCGTCCTCCGCAACGCTTCGCGACGCGCCCGTATCCGTTACAACGCACGGAAGCCCTGCCGCAAGCGCCTCCAGAAGCCCCAGGCTTAGGCCTTCCTTGTACGAAGGGCTTAAGAAAAGCTGCGATCTTTGCAGCACCGGCGACGCGTCCATAAGGTATCCTGCCTGCACCACTCTGCCTTCCAGCCCTTCCGTCTTTATCCTGTTTCCGATGTACCCGTAGAGCTCTCCGTCTCCGCAGATCGTGCAGCGGAAAGGCTTGTCCGGGTCCAGAAGCTTGATGCTGTCCAGCAGCATGTCCAGGCCTTTTTCCGGGGAATACCTGCTGAGAACGCAGCATTCGAAAACGTCCGGATCCGGTCCTGCGGCTTGGCTTTCCGTCGTTTCCGCGGAAGACAGGACTGTTGTTTCCGCAGCCGGCCCGACCGGAACGCTCTCTACCGGAAGTTTCACTCCGTTGTTTATGAAGCAGACCTTGTCCGCCGGGATCCCGTTCGCCTTAAGGATCTGCATGCCGCCCTCGTAGACGGCTGCTGCAGCGAACAGTTTTTTTGCACATGCTTTATTGATAAGCCGCCATTTGATGCCCTGGTCCTGATACCAGTGGCAGGTCCAGACCACCTTCGGTCTATCGTAATGTTTCAGGGAACGCAGCGCATATAAGTTCTCCCGCGGGAACTGCGCGTGGATAACGTCTATGGCTTCGCTTCTGCAAAGCTCCGCTATCCTTTGCGGCGCTGAAAAAAAGTCCCGGCGCTCCATCTCCAGCTTAACGGTCTTTATGCCTGCCGCACGGGCTCTGTCCGCAAGCGGCCCTTCCAGACCGCAGGCCAGAACGCACCCGATGCCGCGGCCTTTAAGTTCCTCCGCCAGATCCAGTACGAAACGCTCGCTCCCGCCTCCGCCGGCCTTGTTTATAAGAAAAAGGATCTTCAAACGTTTCCTCCGGACATCCGGGCCGGCTTATCACTCTGCCGGGATACCGAATATTCTGGCAAGCTGCCTGGTTATGTTCCTGTTGTACGCGCTTAGGTCGTCGCGGACCTTGACCTTCTTGTCCGCGGTCAGAAGCTCGGCCGCAATATCGTCCGAACACCTGATGCCCTGGTTGCATCCTTCCAGATTTCTGGAAACGTAAAGATCCAGGCCCAGCGCCTTGGCTTCCATTATCACCATGCCCTGCCCCTCGTAGCGGCTGGTAAGAGCCAGACCGTCCATATGGGACATGTACGCGTAGGGGTTCGGCTGGTTGCCAAGAAAAGTCATCCTGCGGTCTATCTCCATCTCGCGGGCCTTAAGCCTTAAGGCGTCCTTGTCCGGGCCGTCGCCGATGATGTAAAGATGCAGATCCTGCCTAAGCTCCGCCGCGCGGCCGTAGATGTCAAGAAGTATGTCGAAACCCTTCTGATGGCACAGCCTGCCTACGGCGCAGAGATTGTATTTTGAGTTGTCGAAACGGAACACCAGAGGCTTGTCTGCCTTCTGGAATATCTCCGCCGTATCTACGTAGTTCGGTACTATCCAGATAGGCTTATCGGTGCCGGACGCTCTGCGGAAGCTCTCCACGATGCCCGTCGACACTGCCGCGAACTCGTCGTAGTACGCGAACTTGCCCTTGAAGAAATGCCACAGAACCCTGTATTTGGGTTCTTCCTCCAACTTGCGCTCCACGTCGTTGTGCACGAACATAACGCGCTTGTCCGCGTCTACGGTGCAGGCGTACAGGGCGCATTCGTTCTGGTAGCTGTTGAAGTCTATCGCTACGTCGTAATGCTTGCCGGGGGCCGGGTCCTTCGCGAACTGCATCAGAAGCCTGAAGTACACGAATCGGTACCAGTATGGCTTGGGTTCCAGCTTTATGTAGTTGATGCCTTTGCAGACAGGCAGCTCGTAGAAGATCTCGTCCTCGTAGTAGTACACGTCCGCCTCGCAGCGCTCGTGGTCCAGATTCTTAAGAAGATTGACCAGCGACTTCTGCATTCCGCCTATCTTAAAGTCCGATGTAAAGAACGCCAGCTTTACCGGGCCGTCCGGTCTTTCCTCCCTGGGGACGCTTACTCCGGTCTTTTCCATGAACTCCTTAAGGACTTCCGAATTGACCTGTTCCTGTTTTTTAAGCTCTTCCGCGCGGACCGCCAGCTGCTGTCTGTCTTCACTCAGCACCTGCTCCACACTCTCTACCAGAAGCTCCTGAGTAAGGTCTTCCAGAGCTATGGTCCTGCCGCAGCCAAGGTCCTCCATGAATCCGGAGACCTTTGGATCGTAGGACACCGCGAC
The DNA here is from genome assembly GCA_017523605.1 of Bacillota bacterium. Lineage (GTDB taxonomy): Bacteria > Bacillota > Clostridia > Peptostreptococcales > Anaerovoracaceae > RUG13409. Next base: position 8,425 of record JAFWVZ010000187.1, read on the forward strand.
CGCCGGAGCGCCTGCGCCGGCGGCGAATATGAGGGAATGAAGGCGACCGGAGACCAATGCCGCCGCCCTGGACATTATGCCAAGCACGACGGAGGATCTCAGACCCTCCATAACTATCATGAAAGGTGTTTCCATAAGCTCGGACACACGCTCCGCAAACTCGCCGTCTTCCTTGCTGTTGCAGATGAATACGGTGCGGCAGCCGAACTTTCTGCTGCATTCGTCCGCAGCGCCTGCCACCAGGGACGCAGGCAGCTTGTCCTCGCCCATGTCCCTTAAGGAGAACGCTATGTATTTTTCTTCCGGATCCATGCCCAGAGCCCTCATGGCCCTGTCCAGTTCCGTTCCTTCCGCAGCCGCAAGCGACAGAGCCGGGTCTCCGCTTATCCGTACGTCCTTGCCGGACACGCCGAGCGCCTCCAGCTCCTTCTGTGCTCTGGAATCCCTCAGCGTTATGCAGTCCGCGCACTTGTTTATGACCTTGGCGGCAAGCTTTCTGTCGGAAGATTTTTCTACCGGCCCTATGCCGCAGCCGTACATCACCACGCTGCAGCCGGATCGCTTCGCAAGCTTTATGGTGGCAAGGTAATACAGCAGGCTCCTGCGGCTTGTGACGTCCTGGATAAGGCTTCCGCCGCCGCTTAGGAAAAGACCGCTGCGCCTGAACGCGCGGATGAGTCCGAATACATTAAAAGACCAGACCGCACGGACCTTGTGAAGGTCTGCGGTCCGGCGCGGATCTCTTGAAATTACGGTAACGGGTACCGTGCTGTCCGTCTCCCTTATCTGGGAGAGGACAGCCTCCAGTATCGCCTCGTCCCCGGAATTGCCCAGCCCGTAGGCTCCGCAAATAAGGACGCCTTTTTTTTCTTTAGCTTGTCTGAACAAGTAAATACCTGCTGCGCACGGCCTGCGGCCCGGCGCGCTTATGCAACTTCTATCTGTCTTCGCGGAAGAACGCTGTACCCAGCGCCGCCGGCGGCTGGTCCTCGCGCCTCTGGCGTATGGACACCATTATAAGCACCAGCGCGGTAACTATGTACGGCACCACCTTGTAGATCTGAGTGGGTATGAACGGCAGCGGCAGCCTTATGTAGAGTATCAGCAGCGCGCCGAAGAGCACGGAGCCCCAGAGGCTGTTGATAGGCTTCCACAGGCAGAATATTACCAGCGCCACGGCTACCCAGCCTTCGCCGGACAGACCGGTGTGGTTCCATACCGTTCCCGATATAGTCATGGTGTAGACCATGCCGCCTATCGCGGAGATGCCTCCGCCTATTACCGTTGCTATGTATCTGTACCTGGTAACGTTTATTCCCGCGGAATCCGCCGTCGACGGGGACTCGCCCACGGACCTGAGATACAGGCCCTTGCGGGTCTTTGCCAGGAAGTGATGCATCACGATTATCATGATTATTCCCAGATACACGAATATGTTGTATCCGAAGACCAGCGGTCCAAGAACGGGTATGTTCTGCAGCGTCTGCGGGAACGGGGAGTTTGCGAACGCAAGCTTAAGAGCGTTGCTTATCGCAACGTTGCCGCCTACCTTAAGGCGCATCATCTCGCCCACGAACTGGCCCACGCCGGTGCCGAGTATCGTAAGCGCAAGTCCTGTTACGTTCTGGTTGGCGCGCAGCGTTATCGTAAGGAAGCTGAATATCAGCGATCCGAAGCAGCCGGCCGCGAAAGCGCACACCAGAGCTATTATAACGGCTACCACGCCGCTTGCGTTGTCGCCCATGGCGTTGCCGTAGGTAAAAGCACCCAGAAGCCCGAAGGCTCCGCCCATGAACATCAGGCCTTCCACACCCAGGTTAAGGTTGCCCGACTTCTCCGTAAGGATCTCGCCGGAAGTTCCGTACATCAGCGGAGTGCCGTTGAACACGGCCGCCCTTATAAGAGCTATTATGAAGTCCAGAGTACCCATCACGCGGCCTCCTTATCCGACGACTTACGGAAGTGCATCTTGTAGTTTATGAAGAACTCGCAGCCCAGCATGGACAGGAGTATTATTCCGGTCAGTATGTCCGTAATGGAAGCCGGTATGCCCATGGCGCTCTGAAGGGTGCTTGCTCCCTTGGAGAGCACGGACAGCATCAGGGCTATCACTATCATGGCGAAG
>JAFWVZ010000188.1 GCA_017523605.1 Bacillota bacterium
ATTGCAGCGCTTCTTTACCATAAGCTTGGAATAGCTCTTGGGGGTAAAGCGCGGCACCAGCAGGCAGCGGCCGCCGTTAAGAAGCATGGCGTGTATGCAGACACCCAGTCCGAAGCCGTGGAACAGCGGCATGGCGGCAAGCATCTTGTCGCCGGGACGGAACATGGGGTTGGTGGCAACTATCATCTTGCCTACGGAGTTGAACGCGCCGTTGGTAAGCAGTATGCCCTTGGAAGTACCTGTGGTACCGCCCGAAAAGAGCACCACCGCCGGATCGTCGTAGCCCTTGTGCACCTTAAAATCGAAGGAGCAGGCATGGCCTATCTTAACGAACTCATCCCAGGATATTACAGGAGCGTCGCTGGGGATCTTTGCAAGCTTGTGGCCTTCGGTAAGGTAATAGCCGGCCTTTACCACAAGACCCAGCTCGTCCTTGATGCTTGCGACCACTATATTGATTATGGATGTGTTGTGTCTTATGGCCTCTATCTTGTCGTAGAACTGGTCCAGAGTTACTACCAGAACGCTCTTGGTCTCGTTGATGTAGAACTCCATCTCCTTCTCGGAAGACAGGGGGTGCACCATGCACGCAATGGCGCCCACCATGTTTACCGCGTACAGAATGTACACGATCTGCGGGCAGTTGGGCATTGCTATGGTAACGTAGTCGCCGGGGCGAACGCCTATGGTGCGCAGGCTCCTTGCGCACTCCTCTATGTGGCGCTGCATCTCGCGGTAGCTTACCGTCTTGCCCATGAAGTCCAGCGCGGTGTAGTGCGGCCTTTCCTTGGCCTGCAGTTCCACGCCTTCCCAAATGGATCCCTGGAAATATTCGAGTGTGAACGGAAGGTCGCCCAGCGATTCCTTCCACGGTGTCTTTACTGTAGACATCTTATACCTTTCTTTCTGTGCCGCAACTATAGGTACGGTCCGCCCGGATCTTTCGTATCCGCAGGACCGCATCCGGAGCTCATACCACTACGCGGTACTTGCCGTCCGTTGCCTTAACGTACTTATCCAGCTCGTAGGGGCTGAATATCCCTTCCGGCGTGGCAACACCGGTGACCAGCTCCGGAGGAGTGATATCGAACGACGGGTAATAACCCTTTACGCCCTCGGCCGCGGTACGCACGCCCATGGCCTGCAGCGTAAACTCCGGGTCTCTGAATTCTATCTTAACTGTATCTATCGTCGGATGCGCAAAGTCCGGCGCGCCCGTAACGTAGTACGGAACTCCGAAATGCTTTGCCACTATCGCTGTCTGGAATGTGCCTATCTTGTTAACGACGTATCCGTCCAGGCAAATGGCGTCCGCCGCCGTGGTGAATACGTCCACGCCCTCGCGGCTCATTACGAACGCGGGCATGTTGTCGGAGATCACGGTAACATCAAAACCCATGTCGCGGCAAACGGTTGCCGTAAGCCTTGCTCCCTGGAAGTACGGTCTGGTCTCCGGGCAGAAGAGCCTTATCTCCTTGCCTACCCTGCGGCACTCGCGGAGCATCATTCCTACTATGGTCTCCGCGAAGCAGAAGGTCATTACCGTACCGCCCTGCGGGAACTTCTGTACAAGGTACTGCGCTATGCGGTCTATAAGGCCGTAGCGCTCGTTGTTCATTTCTACCGTGCGGTCTACGATGGCCTGCGCAACATCCTCCCCGCTATTTATTGCAGCGTCCGCCGCTTCAAGGCACTCGTCGCAAAGAGCCCTCATGCGCTTTGCCGTGGTAGGCCTGGAATTTGCTATTGTATTCGCCGCGTCTGCAAGATAATCCCTCTGCGCCTGCGCAGAAAGGTCTCTGCACTCGTAAGCTGCAAGCGCCATGCCCATGGGAGCCGCGGTAAAAGGACCCGCGCTCTGGGTGACCATGTCGTGGATCGCCTGAGCCACTTCCCTGTGACTTCTGCACACGACGAACTCCGTCTTTGCAGGATAAACACGGCGGTCCAGTATCCTTACCTCGCCGCCGTCGTACCACGCAACGTTTTCGTATCTGAGCATGAACGCCAGATCTTTATCCGCTCTTTCCATAAGTCCTCTGACCTGAAACTGTCCCGCAGCGACGCGCCCGGGACCGTAATACTACTCCGCTCTGAAGAGCAGCGCGTCCTTGTCCAGGACCTCGTAGATGTACTGGCCGTCCTCCCACTTAAGTCCGGCATTGAAGAACACGATAACTACTCCATCGTATCCTTCCGGCACTCTGGCGTACCAGGTGTACTCGCAGACGCTCTGACGCTCCTCGTTCCAGCCCTGGTTGTCCACGGTCTTAATGTACAGGCAGTCCGGCCATTCCTTGCCGTCCTTTACAACCGAGAAGGACGTGGATCCGTCTTCCAGATCCTTAACGTGCTGTTCGTAGTACTTCTGTTCGTAGTATGTGGTGACTGTAGACGCCCTGTCGACTCCGTAGAGCCTTGCGTTCTGATCGTCGAACACCGTGCGGGCCTTTATCTCCACCCATTCGTAGCCTTCCAGCTCCGCAAGGCCTTCCTTGGGAAGCGCGGTGCCGGCCTTGTAACGGTTGCATTCGGTTATTGTAAGCGTGCCGGTAGTGGCCTGCGCAGGATCCTGCTTGCATATGGTCTTGTAATCCGCGCCTTCGCCTATCTTAAGCGTGCACTTGAAGCCCTTTGCCTCCAGATCCGCAGCCTGAGGCGGTATCTCCACCGGACCTGTATTAGTGTTCTGATCTCCGCAGCCGCAGAAAGAAAGTAGCAGCGCAACTGCCAGAATGATGATGAATGTCTTTTTCATGATGGTTTTCCTTTGACGCCAAAAAATATTGACTTGTTATTATACCACAACAAAACAGTAATGTACAATTGTCGCAAGCATAAGGGGTTCGGCGAGGTTTTTACTCGGCCGGCTCCGCAGCTTCACGCTGAGCCTTTTCAAGGAGCCTTGCTGCTCGGCTCGTACCTAACGGCCTTGCAGGGGCTCCTTATTGAAAAGTCTCATCTACTGCTTTGCAATGGCCTTATAAAAACCCTCCGCCGCACCCCTTCTATATTTGCAATATTGTACAAAAGCAAAGGAGCCCAGCGGTGCTTCTGCTCTGTCTGCGTTTTGCTTGCCAATCGCAGAGCACCGGGTTCCCCAATTGTCCTTACAGAGAGCACACACCCGCGGTCCACGCAGAAACAGCAGTCTCTACAGCAAAAAACGTCAAGAAGCCTTGCTGCTCGGCTCGTACCTAACGGCCTTGCAGTTGGCCGTCCCGGCAGCTGCTCCGCACGCGGGGACCGCTTTATGAAATGCACGGACGGACCGTGGTGTTATATAAGGCGCAGGCGGGGCACGTGTCTAAGGACTGTTTGGGACCCCGGTACTTAGCGACCGGCAAGCCACAGGCGCAGACGGAGCTTAGTACCGCTGGTGGGCTCCCAACCAAGCGAAAGCGTGTCCGCAGACACTGTGCACGCCTGCGCCCTGTAATTAAATATAGGTCCGCCCTGCAATACAAAAGCTGCCCCGCAGGTGCGGAGCAGCTTTGCTGCAATGTTATGCTTCGATCTCTAAACGATCCTGCGCTTATACGAGCTCCAGGAACACTGCTTCAGCCACGTCGCCCTGACGCGGTCCGAGCTTAAGGATCCTTGTGTAGCCGCCGTGGCGCTCCTCATACTTCGGTGCGATCTCGTCGAAGAGCTTGGAGACAACGTCTTCATCCTTGATGTAAGCAAGTGC
>JAFWVZ010000189.1 GCA_017523605.1 Bacillota bacterium
TACTCCTTTATGCGGCCTCTCTCGACTTCCTTTATCTGCTTTACAACGTCCAGCTTTATGTCGTCCGCGTCGTAAACGTAACCGTTGGAGTCGGACATTGCGACTACCTTGGCGCCCAGAGTCTGAGCCTTTTCGCATGCGTAGATCGCAACGTTTCCGGAACCGGAGATGACAACGATCTTATCCTTGAAGCTGTCGTTCTTCATGCACTTGAGCATCTCGTCGGTGAAGTAGCACAGTCCGTAGCCGGTAGCCTGGGTCCTGGCCAGGGATCCGCCGTAGGTAAGGCCCTTGCCGGTAAGAACGCCGGTGTACTCGTTAGCCAGTCTCTTGTACTGTCCGAACAGATAGCCTATCTCTCTGGCGCCTACGCCTATGTCTCCCGCGGGAACGTCGGTATCGGGACCGATGTGCCTGAAGAGCTCAGTCATGTAGCTCTGGCAGAAACGCATTATCTCGCCGTCGGACTTGCCCTTGGGGTCGAAGTCGGAGCCGCCCTTGCCGCCGCCGATGGGAAGGCTGGTAAGGCTGTTCTTGAAGATCTGCTCGAATCCAAGGAACTTGATGATGGAAATGTTTACGGACGGGTGGAGCCTGAGTCCTCCCTTGTAGGGGCCTATGGCCGAGTTGAACTGGATGCGGTATCCGCGGTTCACCTGTACCTGACCCTTATCGTCTACCCAGGGCACGCGGAAGATGATCTGGCGATCCGGCTCTACCAGACGCTCCAGTATTCCTGCAGCCTGATACTTGGGGTTAGCCTCGATGACAGGCTCGAGGGATTCCAGGACCTCATAGACGGCCTGAAGGAACTCCGGCTCGCCCGGGTTGCGCTTTTCTACCTGCTCGTAGACCTTCTTTGTGTAATCGTTTTTAAGCATGATCTTTCTCCTCTGAATATTTAAATGATATTGTTACCTTGGATCGGCGGTGCCCGCATAGCCTTCCGGAAAACTCCGGCGCCTTACGTCGCATTATGGGCTGTCCGCCCTTATAACGCAACAAAGGCAACACCGGCAGCTCCGGTCGCCTTTTGTTTAATGTAACAATTTTATTCTTATGACCTTTGTATGTCAAGCACAAACAGAGCCTGGCGCTCCGGTTTTTGAGCGTAATATGCTCGGCTGCATGGCTGATCGCTGTTCCTCCGGAAGCTCCCGGTCGGTTATTTTCCAACAAGATGCGGCCGCACCTCCGTGAAAATAAAAAAGGCCCGCCGAAGGAGCGGGCCTTAGTCCAAATATTACTGAGATATCAGATGACCAGCGACAGAACGAAGGAAAGGATTATTCCTATGATCAGCTGGAACGCAGCCATCTTCATCTGGCCGTTGAACAGCGGCTTAACGAGCTTTTCGTCAGAGCACATAGCAAGTCCGAAGGAACCGCTTCCGGAGAACGGGAAGCATCCGGTGGAGCTGCAGCCTACCGCTATAGCCATGTAGAGAATTACCGGGCTGATTCCGGAAGCCGCGAATATGGACGGCACCAGAGTGAACAGCGTCGGAATGGCAACGTTGTTGGTGGATACGAACATGGACAGGATACCGCCGATTATGAAGAGTATCGGGCAGATGAGCGCCTTGGGCAGCGAGCTTCCGATCCAGTCGCCTACGATGTCGATGGCTCCGCCCTTGGAAGCTACGGTGATCAGCATGGATACTCCGCAGATCATTACGATGGTCGTCCAGGGAACCTGCTTGGTTATTACCTTCTTGGTGTCAGCCAGCCTGCACAGAGCAGCAATTGCTGCGAATACCGCGGCTACAAGACCTACGTCGAGCTTTCTGCTGAATGCCTTGATGGCAGCGTTGCCGGTGATGGTGGTAAGAGCTGTCGGCAGAACTACTACGATAACGAAGATGATGACGAGTACTACAGCCAGCTTCTGCTTAGAATCAAGAGGCTCTACCGGCTTGATCTCGTCTTCTACTGTCATGTACTTGGGTCCCTTGAGCCAGATGTACATAAGAACAGCGGTCAGGAAGAAGAATACCATGTAACCGAAGGTAACTCCTACCATGTACTTATCAGCGTTCTCTGCAAGAGGTCCTTCAAGGATCTTGTTCTTCTGAACCGCATAGGCGGAAGCCCAGGGAACATAGCAGAACATGTTGGTACCGCAGGTGAACATAGCGAATCCGAGAAGCGGGTTCTTGTTGGTGCGGCTGCAGATGCTGAACACGATCGGGCAGCAGATGGCCGCGGTCGCGAACGGGTTGGATCCCATCAGGCCGAGGATGGCGGCGATGATGAGGATGGTAAAGGGCATGAATGCCGGATGATTGCGGGTCTTGTAAAGAAGCTTCATTGCAAGCTTCTCGGAAGCTCCGGTCTCGTTAACGTAACCGAAGAACAAGAGCAGCGCAAGTACGGTGAACATCGTGCTGGTCGGCCAGTAGGAAACAAGATCCTTGGTGGATGTTCCCATGATGAACGTTCCGATTATGTACGCGAACGCCATGGCCAGGATACCAATGTTGATGTTCAGCTTGTTGCCTACGATAACGCTTATGGCTATGCAGACAAGTACAACGATAAGTAATGCTACCGGTGACATAAAGTACCTCCTTAAAATTTATAATAAACCTATAAGTTCACCGACGTTTTTAAGCGAGGCTGTGTTCATGCTGGCCTCGTACAGCTTTTCTATCTGGGCGTCGTCCTTAAGCATCCTGTAGAACTTTACGCAGGAGAAGAACTTGTCCTTTACCTGCTCGGCGGTCAGCGGATAGCCTGTTCCGCCCATGGAAGTCTCCAGATGGCGGAAGAAGTCGCCCTTTGTGGTCTTTACGGTCATGTCCACGTGGTGCATCTTGTCTTTCTGCCAGGTGGGATCGTATTCGTAAGTAATCTTTTTGCCCTGCTCCTTTATGGCCGGATCCGCAAGTCTTTCGTCCGTAAAGCTTTCCAGATTTACGTTTCCGTACTTCATTATGGTTCCGAGAACAAAGGGCATGCTGACTTTAGCCATTGCAACGCTCTGCGGAGCAAGCTTGGCCTCGAAGGGATCCAGCGCCATTGCGGCCGCAGTGTGCATCTTAAGATGCACTTCCTTTATATCGTCCGCGGTAAGCTTTTCGCTGCGGATGATGTCCGTAAGGGCCTGGATAGGCGTATGCGTGGTCTTGCAGCTGGGCCAGGGCTTGTAGGTGATGTTCTCTATCTCGAAGAACTCGCCGAGCCTGTTGGTTATTCTGGAAAGATCGCAGTTGCCGTGGGCGTACATGGTGTAGAAGCCCATCTTGCCTTCGATAGGTGTATCGAAGCGTGTGTGCATGCCGATCTTGGCCATCATGACAGACTGGACTACCGCCTGTGCCGCGAATCCGTCGCGCATGGTGCGGATGACGGAACCTTTGCTGCTCATGGACTCGCCGCTGCATGTAAACTGCGTCATGAACATGGCTACGGCATCCTTCATCTGTCCTTCGTCCAGACGCATAAGCCTTGCGGCGCCGTAAACTGCGCCCAGACCGGCAACAAGAGACGGGCTGTTCCAGCCGAACTGCTGAAGGTCGCAGGTAAGAGCCATTGCGAACCTGCAGGAAAGGTCCGAACCTATTACCATTGCGGTAATGAATTCCTCGCCGGTAACGTCGCCCAGATACTGCGCTATCGCAAGAGCCGCCGGGAAGATTATGCCGTTGGGATGGACTATTGCATCGTGGCTGTCGTCGAAGTCTATAGCGTGGGACAGTACGCCGTTGGCAAGGGCCGCCATCTCCGGAGAAGTCTTTGCTCCGTTGTAAAGAATGGTGCACGGTCCGGTCTCGCGCGACGCGTATTCCGCTACCTTGGCCGCTGTATCGTCCAGGCTTGTAGCCGCGAGCATGCAGGCCAGAAGGTCGTTGACGCTGTGCGACTGCTTTTCCACGGTGCTCGCGGGGAAGTCGGAAAACTTTACGCCGAGCGCGTAATCCACTACCTGCTGGGAGATCGATCTTTCTTCACTCATAAATGCTTCTCCTTTATTACTAATATGATATTCAACAGTAAACCGTTTGTTAAGCCGTATTGATATTATACAACTGTTTCCGGATAATGTGTACGTATGATTATGAATATCAGTGAATATGTATTCTTCTAGCTGTTTATCGCGGCAAACAGTCCGCTAAGATCCGGCTTCTTGTCCAGAGCGCTTACCTCTTCGTAGACCTTCTGCGCGTCGAAACGCTTTACGCCGAAGCTGCAGCAGTCGAAGAACTTGTTCTTTATCTGGTCGTCCGTAAGAGGCTTGAACGGGCTTCCGGATGAGATTATGGTCTCTCTGGAGAACGTTCCCCTGTCTGTCCTTATCTCAACTATTACGTAGTCGTCCGGGATGGCGTGCTCCGGAAGCTTTATGTCCGCCGGACGCATCTCGAAGGTAACGGAGTCGGAGAGCCTTAAAAGCTCCTCGTCCTTAAGGATGTCCTCTTTGTAGAGGTCCAGCGTTACGTTTCCGTACTTAAGCACCAGCGCAACCGTAAACGGCAGGCTGAACTTGGCCGCTGCCAGCGAGCCCGGATGATACTTTACGTCGCGGGGCTCCAGAAGGTTCATGTGCGGCTTGTTTACGTGCAGATGCACTTCCTTAACTTCTTCCGGCTTAATGCTGTTCTGCCTGATAAGTTCTATGATCGCATCCACGGTCCCGTGGGACGTTCCGCAGCACGGCCACGCCTTAAAGCGCAGACCGGTGCACTCCCAGCGCTCGCCCAGACCGTCGAAGATGATCTTTTCGTCGTACATGTTTCTGAAGCACGACATGAACAGTCCGAACTCTCCCTCGAAGGGTTCGTCCATGCGGGCCTTTACACCGCGCCTTGCCATTTCCGCGCCGAAAGCAGCCGCCTTGGCGGAAAGAGCCTCTCTTATGCCTCTGAGCACGGACTCCTTGGAGCGGGCGCTCATGCCCGGCAGCGAGATCTGCGTCATGCATACGGACAGCGCGTCGCGAGCCTGATCGTGAGTAAAGCCCAGAAGCCTTGAAACTCCGAGCACCGCGCCGTAAGCGGCAAACATGGGCGGAGAATACCAGCCGCAGTCCCTCAGGTCGTTTCCGGTAAGGCACATCTTAAGCCTTACGGAGATCTCACTACCAATCACCATGGCTGCAAGCGCTTCTTTGCCGCTCTTGCCTTCCGCTTCCGCGAATGCCAGGACCGCAGGTATCGTTGCGGTATTCGGATGCGCGTGCGAGATATCGTGGCCGTCCTCGTAATCCAGGGCGTGTATCAGCGCTCCGTTTGCCATGGCGGCCAGAACAGGAGTACTGCGTTTTCCGGTGCCTATTACTGAAGACGGACCGCTGCTCTCCAGAGCGTATTCGGTAAACGGCCTGGTAGCCGGCTCCAGAGTTGTGGCAGCCGTCATTACGCCCAGCGAATCCGTAAGGACCTTCTTCTGGTTGTCGATGACATACTGCGGTATGTCCTCCGTCTTAAAGTTGAGAGCAAAGTCGATCAGTCTGTCTGTAAGTTTTTCCATGATCATTCCTCCGGAAGTTTCCAGTCGAACATGTTCCAGTAAGGTGCGGACACTCTTTCGGCGTAGGCCTTCATGTCCACTCCGTTCCAGTCGTAGAATCCCTGCTTAAGCTCGCTGCGGGCGCCCATCTTTCCTTCCTCCATAAGTTTTTTCATGGAGTCCGGTATTTCCGTAGCGGTAGAAAGAATGGGCCATATGTTGCGGCATGTAGCGGCATTAAGTTCCAGGCCGCCGTTGTCGAAGTGCTCGAATATGCCTATGGACGTGTATCTTGGGCAGAAGCTGTATTCCAGGCAGGTATCCACAGCCTCAGGAGCGCAGATCCCCTCTTCCACAAGCGCCAGCGCCTCGCGCCACAGGGCAAACTGCAGGCGGTTGCCTATGAATCCGGGAGTAGGTTTATTGAGCTTTACGGGCTTTCTGTCCAGCTCCTCCAGCAGGCTTATGGCGTAATCCACGACGCCGTCTGCAGTGCCTTCCGACCCGCAGATCTCGAAGAACGGCACAAGATGAGGCGGGTTGAACGGATGCGTAACTATTATCCTGTCGTCGTAAGCTCCTCCGCCGCCGGCCAGCTTAGCCGGCACTATGGACGAACTTACGGAGCAGATGGCCTTTACCTTAGGGCAGTGCGCCTCTATGGCTCTGTAGACTTCGTATTTAGTCTCCAGGACTTCCACGGCAGACTCGAAGATTATCTCCGAATCCTTAAGTCCCTCGTAATCGAAACAGTAGTTTATGTATCCCTTAAAACGTCCGGCCTGCTCCGCGCTTACCTTGCCTTTGTCGACCATCTGGCCGAAAAATCCGTCCACTACCCCGGAACATCTGTCCACGGACTTCTGGCTCCTTGCCAGGACCGCTGTCTTAAAGCCATGGCCTGCCGCAAGCACCGCCATGCTGCTGGCTATCATGCCTGTTCCGACTATTCCTATGGTCCTTTCGTTGTTTTTCATGAAAACCTCCTTATAGATGCTGCTCACTGCGCAGGTAGATATCTTCCTGTATCTGGGGCGACAGCTGTACGTAGTACGCGGAGAATCCGCCTACCCTTACCAGAAGATCCTTGTGCTCCTCGGGCTTTTCCCTTGCTGCCTTAAGCTCCTTGTTGTCCACCAGATTGTACTGTATGTGGGTGCCGCCGGCTCCAAGGAAAGAGTTGGTAAGATCCACAAGCTTTTCTATGTCCGCGTCGTTCTTGAACATGGACTTGGGGAACTTCTGGTTGAGCACCTGAACGTAAGAGTGATCGCCGAAGTTTGCCTTCAGGACGGAACGCAGGACCGCCGTGGGGCCGTTCTTATCCATGCCGTGCATCGGCGATGCGCTGCCGTCGTACAGAGGCTCGAATGCCTTGTGACCGTTGGGCATGGCGCCTACGCCCTTGCCTGCCGCGTAATGCCAGGACAGACCCTCGCGAAGGGACTTGAATCGCATGTTGCCTTCGCCGTTGTCGTAGCTGGTTATGCTGCTCGCGGACATCTCGGATACCCTGCGGGCAAGCATGTCTACCTCGTCTATGTCGTTGCCGAACTTGGGAACGTCCAGGCACATCTTAAGTACTTCCTCGCCGCGCGGACCCTCGAAATTGGAGTCCAGAACATCCATCAGCTCGGACATGGTTATCTTCTTGTCGTCGAATACCAGTTTCTTGATCGCGTAGAGCGAGTCCGTGGCGTCTATTACGGCACGGTCCGTTATTCCGTACTCCGCGCAGGTGGTGGGCGTCATGGCGTCGTGGCCGTAGTCCATGCAGTGCTGGAGCGACAGCGTAGAAAGCACCGGCATGCGCAGGTACTGGTCCTGAGTGTCGCGGGCCATGTTGGCCATCCACAGAGTGCGGTGCACCACAAAACGGTGCTGTTTGGTATATGCTTCGAACAGCTGCTCGAAATCCGTAAATGTCCTTACGTCTCCGGTCTCCAGCCCCAGCTTCTTTCCGGTAACAGCTACTCCGTTATGCAGAGTCATGTAGAGTATGGCGGCGTTGTTGAGGCCTGCCGCTCCGCACTTGTACTCCGCGCGCTGAGGCAGCGCCGGCCACACGCAACCGCGTCCGATCCAGTCGCGTGCTTCTTTAAGGGGCACGCCGTCCTCCACGAACATGCGGATTATGCCTTCTTCGTTCTCGAAGAGCGGAATGCCGCCGTTCATGATAAGGTTGGTCTGAATGGATTTCTTCATCAGCCATCGCGGAATGTCGTGGTTCCAGCGTATGACTACCGTAGGCGAGGACTGCTTAAGCAGGCCTACAGCATGCAGGAACGCATAGGAAAGCTCGTTGCTGCCTTCCTTGCCGTCCGGAGTTATTCCGCCCAGGTTCATGCTGTTTATGGCAAAAGTGATCTGGTGAGTCTCCCTGTGAGTGCCGGTATCCACGTATATCGTGGTGCCCCAGCGTCCTATAAGCTCTGCCAGCATGTTTACTGCTTTGTCCACGCTTATTGTGCCGGTCTGGATGTCCCTTATGAAGAACGGGTACAGATACTGATCCCCTCTGCCCCACTGCGGATGGTTGTGCATCGGGTGCTCTATGCCCTTGGATATTCCGGTTATGGCCATGGACTGCAGCGCCTCGTGGAAGCTGCGCGCCGGGAACTCCGGAA
>JAFWVZ010000190.1 GCA_017523605.1 Bacillota bacterium
ACGGTGCTGTTCATTTACGGCATGCTGGTGTGCATGCTGGTCGGACTTGCGATACCGGCGGTAGTGATGTGGGTAAAGAATAAGAAAGGCAGCAAGGCTGAATGACTGCATCTCAGTAAGGCCTTAGCGGTCAACGCCGTCCGGGCTGAAAGGATCAGTGTTTACCAAACGGAGCAAACGATGGACGAAAGACATCAGCGGACTAAAATGTTAATAGGCGATGAAGCCTTGGAAAAACTGAAGAATTCACGTGTTGCCGTGTTCGGAGTGGGCGGTGTAGGAGGCTATGCGGCGGAAGCATTGGCCAGAAGCGGCGTAGGCTCCATAGACCTGATAGACGCGGACGACATAGCCGGGTCCAACCTGAACCGCCAGATAGTTGCACTAACCAGCACCCTAGGAAAAGGCAAGGCAGAGACCGCCGCGGCGCGGATCGCGGACATCGACCCATCGATACACGTGACCGTGCACAGCATGTTCTACCTGCCGGACCAGCGCGGGGACATCGACTTCGGAAACTACGATTATGTGATAGACGCGGTGGATACGGTGGCGGCTAAAGTCGATATAATCGAACAGGCCGGCCTGGCGGGCGTACCGGTGATCTCCGCAATGGGCTGCGGCAATCGTCTGGATCCGTCCAAGCTGCAGATCTGCGACATCTCCAAAACGTTCAACGATCCGCTGTCCAAGGTGATGCGCCGCAGGCTTAAGGACACCGGCGTTAAAAAGCTGGACGTGGTATTCTCCACGGAGCTGCCTTATAAGCGTCCGGAAGATGATGTTTGCGGAACGGAAAACACTGACCGGCGCACCCCGGCGTCCATGGTGTTCGTGCCCGCATGCGCAGGTCTTATGATGGCCGGGTACGTGTGCAGAAAACTTGCAGGGATCTGAGCGCTCAGGAATCGCGAAAAGATCACCGGGGCACGATCTGAGATACGCGTCTTAGATCCTCGGCCCCATCTGCTGCCGGTCCGCAAGCAGTGATTCAACAATGTGATATAAAAAAGACCGCTCCTTGCCGGGCGGTCTTTTTCAATTAATTTCAGGTTTTCCTACAGGTCACCCAGCAGTTCCACCAGTCTGTCCAGCTCCTCCTTGGAGTAGTACTCTATTTCCAGTTTGCCCTGCTTTTCGGTTCCGTTGATTCGGACCTTGGCGCCCAGGTGCTCCGTAAGCGACTGCTCCACGGCGCGGACGTCCGCGCTCTTGGTCTTTCCTTTGGCCGCTTTTCTGCGCCCGCGTGTCTTGGTTCCGGTGTAGCTCTCGATCTGCCTTACGGACCAGCCTTCCTTAACGGCTTTGGCTGCGGCCTCCAGCTGGAGCGCTTCGGTGGAAAGTCCGGCGATAGCTCTGGCGTGGCCTGCGGACAGCGCCCCGGACGACACCATGCTGCGGATATCCGCCGGAAGCTTGGCTACACGCATGGCGTTGGTTACATAGGATCTGGATTTTCCTATCACCTTGGCCGCTTCTTCCTGGGTAAGGCCGTAGTTTCCGATTATCTCTATGATACCGTCGCCTTCTTCTATGGGGTCCAGGTCCTCGCGCTGCATGTTTTCGATCAGCGCATAGAAAGCATTCTGCCTTTCCGTAAGCTCGCGCACTATGGCCGGGATGCTCTTAAGACCCGCAATCCTTGCGGCCCTCCATCTGCGCTCTCCGGCGACTAGCTCGTAGCCCTTTACCGCCGGTCTTAACAGCACCGGCTGGATGACACCGTGTTCCTTTATGGAATCGGCTAGTTCCTGGAGAGCCTCCTGGTTGAAGTTCTTTCTGGGCTGCGAAGCGTTCGGCTTTATGTCGTTGAGACTGATGTAAACGACTGATTCTGCCGGGTCCGAAGCCTTAGACGCGCGCGATTGCGCAGGCTTTTGCGGCTTGGATTTGCTTGCTTCATCGTTTATTGACGATTTAGCCGGTTCCAGCACGGATGCGGGTTCGGTAAGCGGGGATTCGGCAAAGAGATACTCAAGTCCTCTGCCCAATCCTCCTCGCCTTTTATCTGCCATTTTCTTCCTCCGTTCTCAGGAATTCGTCCGCGAAAGCCATGTAAGCCCTGGCGCCCTTGGACTTGGGATCGTAGCTTGTGATGGGCATTCCGTAGCCGGGAGCCTCTGCAAGTCTAACGTTTCTGGGAATAACGGTAGAGTACATCTTGTTTCCGAAGAAGCGCTTCACTTCGTCCGCGACCTGGATGGACAGGTTGGCCCTTCCGTCGAACATGGAAAGGATCACGCCCTGTATGCCAAGCTTTGGATTGAAGCTTCTTCTGACAAGATCTATGGTGCTGACGAGCTGGCTGACGCCTTCCAGCGCATAGAATTCGCACTGGATGGGAATAAGCACAGAATCAACTGCTGTAAGAGCGTTAATTGTAAGGAGGCTGAGGCTCGGCGGGCAGTCTACGAATATGTAATCGTAGCCGTCGCGCACTATGTCGAGGGCTCTTTTAAGCCTTTTTTCTCTTCCTTCCAGCTGGACAAGTTCTATCTCCGCGCCTGAAAGATCAACGCTTGCGGGGATTATGTCCATGTTCTTTACTTTCGTATTATAAATGGTGGTGTACGGATCTATTCCGTCCACTACAAGAAGATCGTAGCTTGTTGCTTCCAGAGACCTCTTGGAGATCCCGAGCCCGCTGGTAGTGTTTCCCTGGGGATCTATGTCCAGGACCAGGACCTTCTTTCCCTTAAGAGCCAGGCAAGCTGCGAGATTGATGTTTGTGGTGGTCTTTCCGACCCCACCTTTCTGGTTGAAAATAGCTATTGCTTTTCCCATTGTTTCTCCCTTTTAATGCTGTAACTTTCGTGTTTTTATTATACCACTTTTGCTATTTACCTTCTATAAAGTTTTCCTAAAAACGGTACAAATATTTGCACATTGTTTCACGTGAAACATTTGATGCCCGGAAGCAGCGCGCGGACGCCTCCGGGCTCGTTCAATACAACAGCAGCGCCGGGCGAATCCGGTACGACCGGACCATAGACCCGGCCGCCCGCGGAGCCGGATGGATGCCGGCCCACCATTCACCGCGCGGTATCGCCGGCGGGGGAGCCTGCACCTGCAGGCGCGATGTTTCACGTGAAACATTCGGAGAAACAACAATATGTAGTATTTTTAAAACCAGCAAATACAAAATGACGCGTTTCCGCGTCATTTGATAGATCTCGATTTTGCTGAGAAATGCCTACTTCAGAGGCTGCTTGGACGGAAGTCCCGCTTTCCTGGGATACTTCTTAGGACAGGCTGCCGCCTTTTTAATGATCACGAAAACGTGGCCGCTATCCTCGTCTCCGTAGGAAACTATTCTCTGCTCTCCTCCGCCCAGCAATTTAACTGCGTTCTCCGCAGCTGCTATCTCTTCCGACGCAGCGGCAGTCTTATAAGCAACAAAGTATCCGCCGGTCTTTACAAACGGCAGACAGTACTCGGAGAGCGTGCTCATGTTTGCAACGGCCCTGGAGACCACTATGTCGAAGCTTTCGCGGTAAGCCGGCCATTTTGCAAGATCTTCGGCGCGCATGTTGAGCACGTCCACATTTTCCAGACCCAGCTCATCTGCAGCAATTGCAACGACTTTCAGCTTTTTAGCAACGCTGTCCAGCAGATAAAACTCCTTGTCCGGACACGCTATTGCAAGAGGAAGACCGGGGAACCCGCCGCCGGTCCCCAGATCCAGGATCCTTTTCGCATCGGAAAACTCCGGGAGCTTGAGTACCTCCAGAGAATCCTCCACGTTCTTCTTCATGAACTCCGCGCGGTCCCTGATGGCGGTAACGTTTATCTTCTCGTTCCACTCCAGTATTATGTCCGCGAGTTTTTCCAGTTTTTCTTTATGATCGTTTTCCATATTTCCTCGGGCAGGGTTTTGTTGAAAGCACAGCGCGAACGCCCCGCAACTCGTTATGCTCGTTGCAATCGCAACACAAACCTCTTAAAACACTGCGTTATGTTGCAACCGCAACGCGATTAATGATTTCTTCTTGATCTCTCCAGCTGCACAAGCAGCACGTTTATGTCCGCCGGCGACACTCCGGAGATCCTGGACGCCTGGCCCACGGACACAGGTCTTATGTCCGTAAGCTTCTCGCGGGCCTCGTTTCTAAGGCCCTCCATGGACATGTAGTCGATGTCCTCCGGAATCGTCTTGCCCTCCAGTTTCTTAAACTTTTCTATCTGCGCAAGCTGCTTGTCTATGTAGCCGCGGTATTTAAGGCTTACTTCCACCTTGGTCCGCACGTGGTACGAAAGCTCCGGACGATCCGGATCCACCGCCGCAAGCGCATCGTATGTTACCTCCGGCCTTCTTAAAAGATCCGCAAGGCTGGCTCTGTTGTCCAGCGGAGTTCCGCCCAGGGACTCTATCAGAGGATTTGCCTCAGACGGCGCAACCGTTGTATTTTCAAGCCTTTGGACCTCTTCCTCCATTGCTTTTTTATCTGCAAGGAACCTCTCCCAACGCTCGTCGGACACCAGCCCAATGCTGCGCCCCTTCTCTGTCAGGCGCAGATCCGCGTTGTCCTGCCTTAATATAAGACGGTACTCCGCGCGGGAAGTCATCATCCTGTACGGCTCGTTGGTGCCCTTGGTAACAAGGTCGTCTATCAAAACGCCTATGTACGCTTCCGAACGGTCCAGAACGAAAGGCTCTCTGCCGTCCAGGTACAGCGCGGCGTTTATTCCGGCCATAAGCCCCTGCGCGGCGGCCTCCTCGTAACCGGAAGAACCGTTGAACTGGCCTGCGCAGAAGAATCCGGGGTGCTCCCTGTGCTCAAGCGAAAGCTTAAGCTCCATGGGGTCTATGCAGTCGTACTCTATTGCGTACGCGGCGCGCATAAGCCTTATGTTTTCAAGACCCGGGATGGTCTCGTAGAACTGCTGCTGAACGTCCTCGGGAAGCGAAGTGCTCATGCCCTGCAGGTACATCTCCTGCGTGGACAACCCTTCCGGCTCCACGAACAGCTGATGGCGCTCCTTGTCCGGGAAACGGTCCAGCTTGGACTCGATGGACGGGCAGTACCTGGGGCCGACGCCCTCTATCTGTCCGCCGAAAAGCGCCGAACGCCCGAAGTTGGCGCGGATTATCTTATGAGTCTCCTCGTTGGTATATGTCAGCCAGCACTTAGCCTGCTCTTTGTCTATGTTGTCGTTCAGGAAGGAGAACGGCACAGGGTGAAGGTCGCCCTCCTGCACCTGCATCTTGGAAAAGTCCAGCGAGCTTGCCAGGCACCTTGCGGGAGTTCCGGTCTTAAAGCGGCGCATCTTAAAGCCTTTATTTTTCAAGGCTTCTGCCAGTATCGTGGACGGAGACAGTCCGTTAGGGCCGCTTTCCACCACGCTCTCGCCGATGAAGATCTTGCCTCCAAGGAATGTACCCGTGGCGATGATCGCTGCGCGGCATTCGTAGTACGCACCGGTCCTGAGCAATACCCCTCGGACACTGCCGTCTCCGGCAAAATCTATGTCCACAGCCTCGCCCTGCTTTAGAAGAAGGTGCTCCTGGTTCTCAAGGACCTTCTTCATCTCCTCGTGGTACCTGCGCTTGTCCGCCTGAGCTCTTAAGGAATGGACGGCCGGACCCTTGGAAACGTTCAGCATCCTGGACTGTATGAAGGTCTTGTCTATGTTAAGGCCCATCTCGCCGCCCAGCGCGTCGATCTCGCGGACCAGGTGTCCCTTGCCCGTGCCTCCGACCGCCGGATTGCAGAACATGTTGGCCACGGCCTCCAGATTTATGGAGAGCAGCAGCGTTTCCTTGCCCATTCTTGCGCACGCCAAAGCAGCCTCGCAGCCGGCGTGGCCCGCGCCTATCACTACAACGTCAAATTTTCCGAGCGTATACTTTTCCATCTATCTGATATCTCTCTGCCGGGAAGACCGCCTCGTATCCCACGGAATACGGGCAGCAAAGATCATTTGCCCAGGCAGAACCTTCTGAAAACTTCCTCTATTACTTCGCCGGACGCGGTCTCGCCGGTTATCTCTCCCAGCGCGTCGAACGCGGCCCGAACGTTAACTTCTATGAAATCCATCGCTTCGGACGCCTTGGTCATGCGCGCGGCCTCCGAAAGCTCCTCGATCGCCTTGTCTATGAGCGCTATGTGGCGCACGTTGGTAACAAGCACGTCCTCTTCGCGGCGCACTCTGCCGCCGGTAACGAACTCCTCGATACTATCTTCCAGTTGCAGAAGACCCTCGCCGGTCTTCGCCGATAGTCTGACAATGCGGACTCCGGGAAGAATGCTGCAGATCTCGTCTTCGATCGTCGGTCCGGTGGATCCTGCCGCCGGAAGATCATCCTTGTTAAGTATCACGATCACTGGACGGTCCTTGGCCATCTCTATAAGCTCCATGTCCTCGGCGGATATCCCGGCGCTGCTGTCCAGCACCAGAAGCAGAAGCTCGGCCCGGTTGAACGCGTCCTTGCTGCGCTCTATGCCTATGCTCTCCACCTTGTCAGCGGAGCTGCGGATGCCGGCCGTATCGACAAAGCGGATGGCTATTCCCCGCAGGGAGATCTGCTCTTCTATGGTATCTCTGGTAGTGCCCGGGACGTCCGTTACGATACTGCGGTCCTCCCTTAAAAGTACGTTCATCAGGGAAGACTTTCCTACGTTGGGTTTACCCACTATTGCAGCCAAAAGTCCCTCTCTGAGTATGCGTCCTTCCTCGGATGAAGCCTTTAATTTTATGAGCTCATCGTTTATTAGCGATATACGATTCAAAAGCCGCCCGTACGTAAGATCTTCTATGTCTTCGTCCGGATAATCCATGTTTACGGCAAGCTCCGTAAGCAGGTCCAGAAGCTCCGCGCGCACTGCCCGTATCTTCTGCGAGAGGCTTCCTTCCAGCTGCCCCACCGCACAGTCGAAGCTCCGCGCGCTCCTTGCTTTTATAAGGTCGATCACGGCCTCCGCCTGCGCCAGATCCATGCGTCCGTTAAGGAAAGCTCTCTTGGTGAACTCCCCCGGTTCCGCCGGCTGCGCTCCGTTTTCCAGCATCAGCGACAGTATCTTCTTATACGAAAGGACACTGCCGTGACACTGCACTTCCGCTACGTCCTCACCGGTGTAGCTCTGCGGCCCCGGCATGAAGACAGCCAGACATTCATCCGCAACGCTGCCGTCTTTCGGATCCACTATCCTGCCGAAATACATGTGCCTGGGCTGCGGGATCCACGATCCCCCGGTTCCGGGGACCGATACCGCCGCACTATCCGATGCCGCTTTGTTCTGCAACTGTTTTGCGGTCGCCGGCTCCTCGCTGCTGTTCTGCGTCTGCCCGGTCCTGCCCGGCACGAATACTTTTCTGAGCACGTCAAGACTGTCCGGACCGCTCATCCGGACTATGCCTATGCCGGCTTCGCCGTATGCAGTTGAGATAGCAGCTATGGTAGTCTCGCTCATGGTTTTACGTTTACTGACGCGGCCTTTGTTTTCCTGCTTTGTTTTTATACTGAGTTCCGGAGCGGAACGCGAGTGTTTTCGAAGCGCTTCGGAGCGGTAGAAGAGACTTTCCGCTAAGGCTTTTCCGGGAGGGCGTTAGGTACGAGCCGACCGGATAAAAGCCTCGGAAAGGCTCGGCGTGAAGCCGCGGAGCGGGCAGAGAAAACACTCGTTCCGCTCCGGAACAACGCCCCTAAAAACAACGGCGGGGCAAAGGCCCCGCCGGTAACGTTTATTTCTTTGCGGGCTCTATTATAACCCTTCTGTGCGGCTCGCTGCCTTCGCTTCTGGTAACTACCGCGGGAACCGTCTGCAGAGTGGTGTGGATCACCTTTCTCTCGTAGGGGTTCATCGGCTCAAGCCTTACGCTGCGTCCAGTCTTAACGGCCTTCTCCGCAAGCTTGTAAGCCAGCTTCTCAAGCGTCGCCTCGCGCTTTGCCCTGTAACCTTCGGCGTCCACGACTACTCTTATGTACTCGTCTTCGCCCTTGTTTACCACCAGGCTTGTAAGATACTGGATGGAATCCAGCGTCTGACCGCGCTTTCCGATTATCGTACCGGTGTCCGCGCCGTCTATGTCCGCGTAAACGCTGTCCGCGTTAGTTGCTACGGTAACTGTACCGTCCAGACCCATCTCTTTTATAAGGTCTTCCAGGAACTTCTTAGCCGGATGATCCGGAGCGTCCGTCAGATCCGCAGGCTTTGCGGATACGGAAGGAGCTTCTCCCTCTATCTTGAACTCTCTCTTGGGCGCGCGCTGCTTCCTGTCCTTTTTTCTGGGCTTGTCGGACGCACGCTTTTCTTTATTCTCTTCTTTTGCCGCAGGCTTGGGTGCCTCGGGTCTTGTTTCTTTTTTCTCTGTGATCACCGGCTTTTCCGGTTCGGCCGGCTTTTCGGGGGCCTTCTCTTCCACCCTTACCTTTGCAGGCTGAGAACCTATTCCGAAGAATCCCTTGGACGGCTCTTCGAGAACGGTTATCGTTACCTGATCTCTGGTAAGCTTAAGGTCCAGAAGCGCAAGTTCGACTGCGGAATCAATGCTGTCGCCCCACTTTTCTGAATATCTCATTATTCCTCCAAATGTTATAAAGCGCCGTCTTTCTTCATTCTCTTAAGAACTTCGGCTTCCGCTTCTTCCTGGGCCTTCTGCTTCTTTCTCTTCTTATTGAAGATGAACGACTGAACTATCATGAAGCAGTTACCTATCGTCCAGTAAAGAGCAAGTCCCGCGGGGAAGGATCTTCCCATAAGGAATATTATTACAGGCATGAAGTACTTCATGCCGGCCATCATTCCGTTTCCTGCGCCTTCGGCGGCACCCATGGATACCGCGGAGGTAAAGTAGGTGGTGATACCCGCAAGTATCGGCAGCAGCCAAGCGTCCGGCTGGCTCAGGTCGTTGATCCAGAAGAACGATTCGTGTACAGCCGCTACCATGTTCTGGCTTGTCATGTAAGTAAGCGGGTTTCTGAGAAGTGCAAACAGTCCGTAGATTATGGGGAGCTGAATGAGAAGAGGAAGGCATCCGCTGGTAGGCTTGGTGCCGGCCTGCTCGTAGAGCTTGCTTATCTCCTCGTTCATCTTTTCCCTGTCTCTGGCGTATTTGGTCTGGATCTCCTTCATCTTGGGCTGGAGCTCGGCCATTTTAGCGCTGCTTTTTATCTGTTTTGCATAGAGCGGAAGAAGACAGAGTCTTATCAGAAGCGTAAGAATGATGATCGAAAGACCGTAGCTGTTTACTACGGAGTATATCCACTGCATTGGATATCCGATTATCGTTGCAAAAAATCCTGTGATTGCTGCCATTTTTCCTCCAGTTTAAGGTACCGGATCGTAACCGCCGGGGTTGCCGGGGTGGCACCTTAAAATTCGCTTGATCGCCAGCCATGTACCCTTAAGGGCGCCGTATTTCTGTATCGCCTGCATGGCGTATTCCGAGCATGTAGGCGTAAACCTGCACACTCCCGGAAACCTGGGCGATATGTAACCACGATAGATGCCTATCAAGAATAAAAGAACATGCTTCATGGTCTTAGATACAGCCTTCCCTCTTCATTGCGGCCTCGATAGATTTTTTCACATCCGCACACTTCAGATCTATAATGGTACTTCTGGCTATAAATAAAAAATCTTTTCCTTCCTGCAGCGTGTATTCGCTGACTATCTGGCGGAAGGATTCTCTCATTAAGCGTACGGCTCTGTGCCTTTGTACGCTGTTCCCAACCTTTTTGCTTGCCAAAAAGGCCCTTCTGCTGTAAGGAAGTCCGTTTTCCGTGTGAAGCATTACAACACATCTGGACGGGACAGACTTTCCCTTTTTAAAAAGCCTGTTGAAATCTTCCTTGTTCCGTAGGATCTTAGGGTCCTTCATTACGCGGTAAGGCGCTTTCTGCCTCTGAGCCTTCTTCTCTTGATAACGTTTCTACCGTTCTTGGTAGCCATTCTCTTGCGGAAGCCGTGCTCCTTAGCCCTCTGACGGGTCTTGGGCTGCAGTGTCATTTTTCCCTTTGCCATGATGTTTCCTCCTTTCCCTGATGATACTATTCCATCTTAAGAATTAACTTGCTTATTATATAAGTTGATTTTGCCGTTGTCAACATAATATACATTACCGGCAGGCATTATCTCCATCAGTCCCTGCTCTATTCCGGTGGCAGTTACGAATATCTGTACGTCCTTCATGGCCTCTATGAGATACTTCTGCCTTCCGGCGTCCAGCTCGGAGAATACGTCGTCCAGAAGCAGCACCGGATTCTGCCCTGTCTCCTGCTTTATAAGCTCCACTTCCGCAAGCTTCATGGAAAGCGACGCCGTCCTCTGCTGGCCCTGCGATCCATATATCCTTATGTCTTTGCCGTTTATGAATATACCCAGGTAATCTTTATGTGGTCCTACGCTCGTATATCCTCTTACTCTGTCCGTTTCGAAGGACTCTCTCAGTTTTTCTTTAAAACTTTCTCTGTCTTTAATGTCTGTTTCGTATCTTACGGCCAGTTTTTCCTTTCCGTTGGAGATGTCCTTATGGATGCCTCCGCATATTCCGTAGAGCCGTTCGGTAAACCTTTTCCGCTCTTCTATTATGCGAATTCCGTAATTTACTAAACTTTCGTCAAATACTTCGAACAGATCCTTGTCTATCGCGTCTTCTTTTAAGTATGAATTGCGCTGCTTAAGTATTTTTTTATAGTTGCCCAGATCACTGTAGTACATAGGTTTTATCTGGCAGAGCTCCCTGTCTAAAAACCTTCTTCTGTGCTCCGGACCATCCTTTACTATCCTAAGATCCTCCGGCGAAAATACTACTACATATACGTTTTCCAGAAGATCAACGGTCCTGGAAAGTTTAAGACCGTCGACCTTTATTATCTTTCCTTCCTGGTTATAGACTATGTCTATCTGAGTTTCCCTGTCTTCTCCCATAACAACGGAAGAAGCCCTTGAGAGTTCTTCCCCAAAGGCTATCATTTCCCTGTCGTTCGTAGTCTTAAAAGATCTTCCCAGACCCATTATGAAAAGACTTTCCAAAAGGTTGGTCTTTCCCTGAGCATTGTCTCCGAGAATTATGTTTAATTTCGGATCAAATTCTACTTTCTGATCTTTATAATTTCTGAAATTATGAAGTTCTACGCTTTTAAAGTACATCTATCAGACAGCGATCCTTACAGGAAGCACCAGATATGTGTAGTCGTCTCCGTCCGTCTGCTTTATGAGGCAGGAACTTACGCTGCTTCCCATCTCGAACTTTATCTCTTCATCGCTTATGGATTTAAGAACATCCAGTATGTATTTAGAGTTGAATCCTATTACAAGATCTTTTCCGGATACTTCCGCACCTACATGCTCGTTTACCATGCCTTCTTCGGATCTGGAGCTTATGTCCAGGCTTCCTTCTTTAATGTCGAACTTTATGAGGTTATTCTTTCCTTCTTTTGCCAGAAGCGAAGCTCTTTCTATGCTGTTAAGTATCTCTTCTCTTCCTACTATTACGGAAGTGTTGCAGCTGGATGGTATTATCTCCCTGTATTTTATGAATTCTCCCTCAAGAAGCCTTGCTATTACTCTGGTATCCTCGGTAAGTATCTCTATCTTTTTATCTTCTATTGCCATGGATACCTGATCGCTGCCTTCATCTTCTGAAAGTATCTTGCTTATCTCAGAAAGTATCCTTGCCGGTACTATTATTCTTCTGTTAAGCGTTGAATTTACTGTATTCTTGGCAACTGCCATTCTGAAACCATCGAGTGCAACTAATTCTAAGTTGCTGCCTTCAAAGTTTAATAATGTACCTGTAAGTATGCCTTTTTTCTCGTCTATGCTGGCTGCGAATACAGTTTTCTTGATCAGGCCGCAAAGATCTTCTTTATTTATCTCTATGAAGTCCTTTGCCTCAACAGCTCCTATGACCGGGAACTCATCTGCAGCTAAAGTTATGATGTTAAAATTGGATCCAAGGCACTGGATGTTGAGTTTTTCATCTTCGGTGCTAACTGTAATAAGAGAATTAGGAAGTTTTCTTACTATTTCTCCGAAAAGTCTGGAAAGGACTACTGCTTTTCCTTCTTCCGAAGACTGAACGTCTATGCTGGTCTGAATGCTCAGATCAAGGTCAGATGCAGAAAGGGTAAGCCTTCCGTCCTTAACTTCAAGAAGTATTCCTTTAAGAATAGGAATGGTAGTTCTGGAAGAAACTGCTTTTGATACAGTATTGATAGCCTTTACAAGGGCAAGCTGCGTGCATGTGAATCTCATTTTCGTCCCTTTCTTTATATATTTTATAGCTGTTGTTGATGTTGGTGGTCTGTTGATAAGTTGAAAACCTTTATAAACGTTGAAATTTCAACAATATCTGCTTCTAATAACATGTGGAAAACTCTTGGAAAGTTATCCACAAGATGTGTAAAACTAAACCGTTATATTATCCTTTATGTTCTCTATTACTTTTCTTACGTCGGGGGACATTCCTATTTCTTCTGTTATCTTTTCGCAGCTGTGAAGAATGGTAGTATGATCCCTTCCTCCGAAAAGTTCTCCTATCTTTGTAGTAGAATAATTAGGACACATTTCCCTTATAAGATATATTGCTATCTGCCTTGGATAAGCAACGCTTCTGGCTCTTTTAGGAGATTCCATGTCCGCTACTTTTATCTTAAAGTAATTGGCTACAGCCTTTTTAATATCTCCGGGGGAAAGCTCTGAATCCTTGGAACTTATTACGTCCGTAAGTACTTTTCTTGCCAGAGGAAGGTCTATTTTTTCTCCTACCAGCACGGAATGCGCAAGAACCCTGTTAAAAGAACCTTCCAGCTCTCTGATGTTTCCTTCAACTCCGCGGGCAATTACTTCCATTACGGAAATTAGGTCCGGATCCTTAATGTCCAGTCCCTCCAGGACCGCCTTGTTCTGAAGTATCGCAAGACGGGTCTCGTACGCAGGCGGCTGGATGTCTACGGAAAGTCCCCAGCTGAAACGGCTTATAAGCCTTTCCGGAAGACCGTTAAGTTCTTTAGGAGGCCTGTCCGAGGTAAATACCAGCTGGCTGTTGGAATTATAGAGAGTTTCGAAGGTATAGAACAGTTCGTCTTCCGCGTATTTGTTGCCGGCAATGAACTGGACATCGTCGAAAAGAAGATAATCCACCTTGCGGTACTTATCTTTAAAAGCCTGCTGGGTCTTGTTTCTTATTGCGTCTACCAGTTCCGTCGTAAATGTTTCGGCAGAAACGTAGAGGACCTTCTTTCTGGACCTTTTTTGATTTACATAGTGACCTATGGCGTGCATAAGGTGGGTCTTGCCCAGGCCGCTGCCGCTGTATATGAAAAGAGGATTGTATTTTCTGGAATAACTTTCCGCAACGGAAAGGGAAGCAGCGTACGCGAACCTGTTGTTGGGTCCGTCTACGAAACTTTCGAAAGTATACTTAGGGTTAAGGGAATCCTCGGAAATGAAATGATCCTCCTGGTCTTCGGGAGTTTCTACTTCGCTTACTTCCGCAAAATAGGGTTTTCCAAGGACTGCGCTTACGCATTCCATAAGGTCTTCCTGACGGTTGTTTACCATGTTCTGGTAGAAAGCGTATCCGGAACCTTTAGGCGCAAGCAAAAACAGCTTCTGCTCTTTTTCGCTCAGCTTGTATGGTGTAAGAGGCCTTAAGAAGGTATCCACTACCAGTCTTTCGGCCCGTTTTTCCATTAATTCAAGGATCTTTTCCCAGGCTGCTTTTAGCTCTGTCTTTGTCATGTCGGTCTCTATCGAAAATGTGGATTTTTGATCAGTATACATTATATCAAAATGCCGATTAAAAAGGGCAGGGCTTTCCCTGAAAAGGAAGAATGCCTGACCCCTTAAAACAGCATATCTTGTGTTCAAGAGCATTATAGCAAAAAAAGTTTTCCACAGGAATATCCCCCGTGGAAAAGCGAAACAATTAAGGTTTCCACAAGTTATCCACAACTTGTGGATAAAGTATTCCACTTTTTGCACATGCAATACATGTAGTGGTTTTAAAAAATCGGGCGATTTCAGGGCATAAAAAATTTTTTTGCCGGAATTCCGCTCCACCCTTAAAAAATTCGCCCAAATCGTTGATTTTAGCCCCGAAAAATGCTATAATCGGCTGTCTAATACTATAGAAGATATTGTGTCAAAAGGGAGAAGAGGAAACTAATGCCAGCGGAAGACATAACCAAGAAAAACGGCCAGTATAACGCCGAGCAGATACAGGTCCTGGAGGGTCTGGAACCTGTAAGAAAACGGCCCGGAATGTACATAGGAACGACCAGCAGCAGGGGTCTTCACCACCTGGTCTACGAGATCGTGGACAACTCGGTGGACGAGGCGCTGGCTGGCTACTGCAAGAACATAAACGTAGTAATAAGGGAAGACGATTCCATAGACGTTACGGACGACGGCCGCGGAATGCCGGTGGACGAACATCCCAAGATGCACAAGTCCGCGCTGGAGGTAATAATGACCGTCCTGCACGCC
>JAFWVZ010000191.1 GCA_017523605.1 Bacillota bacterium
TGGAGAAGGCTCTGGAATTCGGCAGCGCGGAGGCAGCAATGCTTGTGGCGGCGCACTCCTGCTCCGCTGCGATGCCCGGCGTTCAGGCAGTTAAGGATTTCATCGCCGCGGAAAAAGCCGAGTACGGCGAAATGGTATTCAAACTCTAAATACACTATCCGAAAAAACACAAAACCGGTGCGCTTAACCTTGCGTACCGGTTTTTAGTTTCGGAATATCATGATCTTTCTGCGTAAGAACACATGCCCCCGGGCGATCGGCATCCCGCCTTCCCGCCGGAAGACGACACTCTAAAGGTCGCAGAAGAATCCTGCGTACGGAAACTTGTAGAACATTACGGGAGTGTCGCGGTGGACGGTCTGCGTGCCTGTAACTTTGCAGTCGACTATCTGCCGCGCGCCCTCAATAAGCTTATCTATCAGGTCCGGCTCTACAGGGAACGAGCCGTGCGAGGGCCAGACTTCGGAGAAGCTGTCCTTAAGACCATTAAGGCGCTCGAGGCTCCTAATGAATTCCTTTATATTTCTGCGCGGCCCGAACATGAATATGTTGTCGTTCTGCACGGAATCGCCGGAGATCAGAACGCGCGCGTTAACGTCCAGAAGCGCAACGCTGCCAGGCGTGTGTCCGGGTATGTGGATCACTTTAATCGGGCGGCCGCCCAGGTCCAGAACGTCGCCGTCGCGCAGCGGCATCATCATCCCCTGCCCGCCTTTCTCGCGGTAGAACGGCTCGTCCTCGTACTGCATCATGAAGAAACCGAACGTCCCGTTGCCGGAGACGTGGTCCGGGTCCGAGTGAGTGTTCAGCAGCGCGACAGGCTTGTCTGTAAGGGTCTCCGCGATCTGCCTGGCCTCCGGGCAAGTGGCTCCGGTATCCACCAGCAGCGCAGTCTGGCTGCCGGTAAGCAGGAACATGCGCACGAAACCGTCCTCTATGCGCCAGCTGTTGTCGTTTATCTTAATGGTCTCTGCCATGGCATCGTCCTCCCTTACAGACCCGTCAGCACTCGTCGTCTTCCATTATCTCCAGGAACATCAGCTCGTCCGTAACAGGGTCGTCGTCCAGACCGTAGCCTTCTTCGGGATATTCCAGGAAGGTCTGCTCGGCGCGCTTTCTGCGGTATTCCTCTTTAGATACGGGATCGGCATCGTTAGTGCCGAAAAGCATAGACAGCATCCCCATTGAAATTCTCCTTAATGATCCGGGGCTTCCCCTTACTGGAACAGGCCCTGCAGGCTTTCCAGGAAGTTGGAGAGCATTACCTTGGCAAGGTCTTCCGGGGCGTCCTTGATCAGCCATTTTCCGTCGACCTGCTCCAGATAGAAGTCCAGGCTGATGTCCTTGGATTCGGTCTTAGTGGTCTTCTGGGCAGCTTCGATGCAATCGATAAGGAGCTTGGTCATTACTTCCTCAGAGGTGTTTCCGGACAGAGCCTGCGCCAGCGCCTTGGTTATGTAGTCAGCCATCGCCGCCGTAACTACTGGAGCTGCGTCGGTATAGGTAAAGTCCACCTTTACCTTGGACTCGTTGCCGTTGGTCTCCGCCTTATTTATCTTGTACTTGAGGTCCTTTGCCCAGCTCTTGAGTATAGACATGAAGGCATCGGGAACTTCGCTCATGTCAAACTCTTCGGGCGTTGCGCCGTCCTTTACGAATTCATTCATTTTAGTAAGGTCGAGGGCCTTCATGGCATCGCAGAAACCCTGCATGGTCCCTTCCGGACCGGATGCCTTTCCGCAGGCGCACATGGAGAATACCAGGGCCAGCGCCAATACTACAGCAAATATTTTTTTCATGATGATCCTCCCGGCGTCAGCGCCGAATAAAACACAAACTGCTTACAAACTATATAATACCGCAAAAGCGGCAGAGGACAAAGAACGAAGCCCGCATCCCCCGTATTCCGACAGTCATCTGCGGATCGTTTTTTCCAGCAGCCCCTTGCACCCGGCCAGGACGTCCTGCCAGGTGGCCTCGAAGTCCCCGGTATACCAAGGATCCGCCACTTCCTCGCCGGGACGTCCGGCAAAGTCCAGAAGCGTGCAGAGCTTGCCTTCCGGATCCGCTCCAAGGATGCGCAGCGCGTTGCGCACGTTCTGAGCATCCATGCAGACAAGCAGATCGTAATGACTGTAGTCCGCTCTGGTGAGCTGGCGGGCGGTCTTGCCGCCGCAGTCTATCCCGTGCTCCGCAAGCTTTCTTTTAGCGGGCGGATACACAGGACTGCCCACGTCCTTTCCGGTGCGTCCGTCCCTCCATATCTCTTCCCTGCTGGTGGCCGCGGACGCTATCTCGAAACGGTCCGCCGCGCCTGCCTTTTCCGCAAGGTCCTTCATTACAAATTCCGCCATGGGACTTCTGCAGATGTTGCCGTGGCAGATGAAAAGAACTTTAGTTTTTTCAGATCCGGATGTTGCCTGCATTTCCGCGATAATACCCGGCCTGCGTTTACAGACCGGCATCCTTCTCCTTCTTCAGCTGCTGCTTGAGTTTCTGCCTTGTGGGATGCTTTTTATCCTTAAAGACGACGCTCTTGCGCGACATCAGAACGCGATTCAGTTGTTCGTTCCTGTATTTGCTCATCTATGCCTCGCCTGTTCCCGCGAGCCCCAGTTCCTCCGCGTGAGGCCTCATGCCCTCTATGCAGATGACCGCCACGTCCTTAACGTCCATGCCCAGCAGTTCGCATCCCTTAAGTATAAACTCGCGGTCGCACTTGGCCGCAAAACGCTTGTCCTTAAACTTTTTCATGAAGCTCTTAACTTCCAGATCCTTAATGCCTGCCGGCCTCATGCGGGCGCAGGCCTGGATTATTCCGGTAAGCTCGTCCACGGTAAAGAGGCTCTTCTCCAGGTCAGTGACCGGCTCCACGTCCGTGCAGATGCCCCAGCCGTGCGACAGAATGGCGCGCACGTCCTCCGGGTCCACGCCGGCCTCCAGCAGCGGCTTCTCCGTGTGCTGAAGATGCTCGTCCGGGTACTGCTGATAATCGTAGTCGTGAAGCATGCCAATGGCCTGCCAGTGCTCCGGATCCTCGCCGAAGTGCTTCGCCATGGCGCCCATCGCATAGCAGACGTTCAGCGCATGCACTATCAGGTGGTCCTCCGTGACCATAGTTGCGTTAAGTTCCTTTGCGCGTTCTAATGTAAGCATTGCAGACCTCCTGTTGATCCCCGAAATTCTGTCTTTTGATGCAAATATACCATTTTTACGGATCAGTGTCGAGAAACTCTGCTAAAAAAGCGCAGCCATAAAGACAACACATCAACAACAAGGAAACGGCACGGATAAAACCCTGTATTCACCCGATCCTGCGGCAGAATCATCCCAAATCACAAAAAATCATACGAGTGGGTGCATTGTGATCCATTCCAAAAATGAACATAAGGTCCAAATTCTGCTTTTTGCACAAACAACTGAACAAAAATCATCCCAATTAACCGTTAAACACGTTTTGGGGTGCACTACAATACCTGAACTGCACTATTATGCCATTTTGGAGCCGCATTCCAATGCACCCGATTTGTAAAATACGGGCTTTTGGGAGCATTTTCACCCGATAAACCATAAAAATGAGCACAAGCCCTTAATGCGTCTCGAATTTCAGAGTCGACCATCGGGCAGAACTGTCATTATTTGGATCTGCAGAACGTTTTGAACTTTAGAAAGGCCGTACTATCATTATATGGTTCAGCTGCGCAGATGCAGGTCATTTTGTGGAATTACTGTTAGCTAACAGATCGGCAATGCGTTTTGCTACCCGAAGAAGTGATCGATCAGCATCGAGACGTACGATGGATCCA
>JAFWVZ010000192.1 GCA_017523605.1 Bacillota bacterium
ACGCGCTTCTTGCCTTTACTGTTGTCGAAGTCGAAAACGAACTTTGCGTTAGCCCAGTAGTTGTAGGTTACGGAGATGGCGAACGCGAATATGTTGGACACCATAGAATCCATGTGCAGAAGCCTTACGCAGACGGCAAGAACGCCCCAGTCTATTATGGAGGTGGTGCCGCCGGCGATACCGAATTTTATCACCTGCAGTATGAACTCTTTGGAGAATACTATTTTTAAAAGTTTTTTGATCTTTGTCATCAGTATCTGGATCTTAATTTCGCGATCATCTTAAGGACCTTAATGCCGTCCTTTATGGTGTTGAGCTTGGAGACGCTGCCTTCCGGCCTGTCTCTGTACTCTATTACGACTTCCTTTACGGTAAGACCGTGCTTAAGGGCATAGACCGCCATCTCCGTTTCCGTCTGGAAACCGTCCGAAATGGCGGGGAAGTTCTTCGCGAAGCCTCTGCTGAAGGCCCGCAGACCGCTCATTATGTCGTGAAGGTCGCCCTTGTAGAGACGGTTGACCAGAAACCTTACCATGCGGTTCCCTATGCCGTGCGGCGCTCTTTTGTTTTCCGTAAAGTAAGTGGAGGAGAG
The DNA here is from genome assembly GCA_017523605.1 of Bacillota bacterium. Lineage (GTDB taxonomy): Bacteria > Bacillota > Clostridia > Peptostreptococcales > Anaerovoracaceae > RUG13409. Next base: position 593 of record JAFWVZ010000192.1, read on the forward strand.
TCTGTCTCCGATCACCATGTCCGCCTCGCCGGCAAGGATGATGTCCCGAAGAGCGGGTGCTCCCTCGGCGGGGTAGGTGTCGTCGCCGTCCGTCATTATGTAGCAGTCCGCGTCTATGTCGCGGAACATGCTGCGCACCACGTTGCCCTTGCCTTGTTTTTTCTCGTAGCGAACAATGGCGCCGGCCCTGCGGGCGATCTCGTCCGTGCCGTCGGTGCTGTTGTTGTCGTATACGTATATCTCTGCGTCCGGAAGCGCGCGCTTAAAGTCGTTTATTACTTTTTCCACGGTAAGCGCTTCGTTGTAGCAGGGTATAAGGACTGCGGTCTTTTTTTCGCTCATTCAAAAACTCCCGTTACAGGGCATACTATCCGAACAATTATACACTAAAGAAGGAAACATCACAAGGGCAATAAACCCGGAAGGTCCGGGCGGAGCACATGGACGTATCGCGGAGAAGGCTTTTGATAGGCGTGTCATTCAACAGATTTGAGCGATTCCACCATCTGTACCTTCTTGAGCGGTATTTTTGTGAACATCAGGACCAGAACGGTAAAGCCTATTGTTATCGCAAACGCCATAAGGTAGCTGAGCGGTTTTACGGTCTGCCCGAACATTACCATCTCCATGCTTATGATGTTCATGATGAAGTGATGCTCAAGCCGTCCCAGCGGCATTCCGAGTATGGCTCCTGCGATGGACAGAAGCAGTATCTCCTTGAACAGATAGGAGTCTACCTCCGTGTCGTGGAATCCGAGAACCTTAAGCGTTGCTATCTCGCGTATGCGTTCGCTGATGTTCACCTGGGTAAGGTTTACAAGCACCACGAACGCAAGGGCGCCGGCCGTAACTACTACGACGAGTATTATGAAGTCCAGCGCGGAGATCATGTTGGTGAACTGCTTGGTAAGACCGGAGAAATCCATTATGCTCTCGTAGCCTTCAGTTCCGCTGATCTGCTCTTCTATTTCAGCAGCTGTTTCCTCGCTGTTGCGTATTACTATGGAATTGTAGTGCACGGGCTCGTCGAATACGCTCTCGTAGTAGTCCTGCGACATGTAGATGTAGTGCTGGAAATAGAGCTCGAATACTGCGTTTACGCGTACCTGTGCCTTAAGGCCCGACGCGGATTCTATCGTTATGACGTCTCCGTCCTTTATTCCGTGGAGCTTGCAGAATTTTTCGCTGACTACTATTCCGCTGCTGCGGATGCGGAGCGGTTCCTTATTGAATGCGTCTCTTAAGTTCAGCATGTCGTTGCCGTCGCGGGCGTCCATCACCACTACGTTTATGGCGGCGTCGCTGCCGTCCAGATAGACTTTGCTGGCGTAGGTCATGTAGGGCGCCATGGCTTCGTTGGCGTCGTCCTTCTTAAGGACGTCGATAAGTTCTGCGATCCTTTCGTCGCCCTCCATGTTTACGGTGTAGTCGTAGTTGTAGATCTCGCCGAACTGTATGGATACAATGTCCTGTATGGAATCCTTTATGCCCCATCCGAGCACCAGAAGGCCGGTGCATCCCGCGACACCGATTATGGTCATCAGGGCTCTTGCCTTGTAGCGGATGAGGTTTCTGGCTGTTATCTTTCCTGTGAACGAGAATCTGTTCCACAGGAAGGGGATCTTCTCCAGGATCACTTTCTTTGCGTTCTTGGGCGGCTTGGGCCTCATCAGCTGGCTGGGCTGCTCCTTAAGGCTCTTGTTGACGACGTATACGGTAACGCCGCACATGAGCATGGCGAACGACAGGACGCATATCGCTACGTAGAGCGGCGGGTAGACCATTATCCTGGGCGGAAGGTCGTACATCAGACGCCATGTCTCGTATATGACTATGGGGAATATGGCCATTCCTACGGCCATTCCGATGATGCTGCCGGAAAGCGACGCGGCAAGCGCGTACGCGGCGTATTTGCCTGTTATGGCACCCCTGGAGAATCCCAGGGCGCGGAATATTCCAATCTGTCCGCGCTGCTCGTCCACGAGGCGTGTCATGGTGGTAAGGCATACGAGGGCGGCGACAAGGAAGAACAGCACTGGAAGCGCTATTCCTATGGATCCCATCTGTTCAGCGTTGCCGGAATACATGTATGTGGAATAG
>JAFWVZ010000193.1 GCA_017523605.1 Bacillota bacterium
CGCCCAGCCATCTCTCGTTTACGTAGTACATTCCGCAGCGCTCTGCCTCTTCCTTAACGGCAGCCTGAGCCTGCTTCTTGGTTCCTACGAACAGAATGTTCTTGCCTTCCGCTGCAACGGACTTAACGAAATCGTAAGCCTCGTCGATCTTGTGGACGGTCTTGGAGAGGTCGATGATGTAGATACCGGTCCTCTCGGTGAAGATGTACGGAGCCATCTTGGGGTTCCATCTTCTTGTCTGGTGACCGAAATGTACGCCGGCCTCCAGAAGCTGTTTCATTGAAATAACTGACATTGAATTTACCTCCCGGTTTAACTACCACCAAAGGCGTTCAAGCACTTAAACCCTTCCGGGCACCGTATGCTCCAGCCTTTCGGTGTGCATAATAAAATCCGCTGCGCGTTGGTGCGCAACGGATGTATATTACCTTAAGACATATGAAATTGCAAGCACTTTTTATTTATTATAGTACTTTTTTGCAAGCCTTTCGGCTTCGTCCTCTTCCGCCTCTCCCTGACCGGGAAAAGGAGTGCTTAGGATGCGCTCGGTCTCTTCCTTTTCCGCGTTTCTCTTAGCCTGCATGTAAGGGATAAGTCCCCATGCAATAAGTGCTGCGCCGATCACCAGACAGAACATGAAGAAAGTAAAGTCCCTGAAGTCATCCAGCCCGATCACTATGAACAGAGCACCTACCGCGACCTTTGCAATGGTCTTGCCTATACTGGGCATCTTAGGCGCGCTGTTTTGCTGCGGTCTGTTGTTAGGACCCTGAGGCGGCACGTGGTTATACCTGGACATCGTTACTCCTCGTCACGTTTGTAGCTGATGTAATCGTCAGCTATCTCTTCCGTGGCAACGCTGATGGGCTTTTCCACGTCGCAGATGGCGAGCATCGGCTTACCGTCGATTATGTCCCTGGCTCTCTTAGCTGCCATTATGGTAAGAGTATACTTGCTGTCGACCTTGGTCTTAAGAAGGTCTATGGATGGATAAAGAAGCATTAGATCCCCTCTCTTTCGTATCTTTGAATTATATCTTCGGCTTCGTCTTCTACCCTCAGGTGCTCAGCGTTGATTATCGTAAGAGCATCGTCCACGGCAGAAGCCAGATCGTCGTTGATTATGAAATAACTGTAATCCTTTATCTTTTTGATCTCTTCCAGAGTGGTCCGGGTGCGCAGGTCTATCTGCTCCGGAGTTTCGGTGCCTCGGTCGATGAGCCTTTTCCTTAAAACGGATATCGACGGCGGAAGCACGAAGATCAGAACGCTCTTGGGGTAGCTCTTCTTTACCTGCATGGCGCCCTGCATCTCTATCTCCAGGATGACATCGCGGCCCTGAGCAAGCTTTTCAAGAACAGGCTTTTTTGGTGTTCCGTAGCGGTTTGCATATATCTCCGCCCACTCAAGCATGTTCCCTTCGTCTATGGCCTGCTGGAACTCCTCGTGGGACACGAAGTAGTAATGCACTCCTTCCTGCTCTATCCCGCGGGGCTTTCTGGTAGTCATGGAAACGGAAAGGTCTGCTATGCCGGCAGAGATCAGTTCCTTGCAGATGGTGCCCTTGCCGGCTCCGGAGGGTCCGGATATTACAAATAAGCGTCCTTGTTTCATGGTCCCCTCTTCTACTCTCTATAGAATCATTGAATTATATATCACGAAAGCTGATAATTGCAAGATGTTTGATAAAAAATGCCTTGCGTATATCATATCCGTTCTGAAGCCCGAACAAAAACAGCCGCCGGCCGGACGGCTGTCTGATGACGGATCTTTAATGAAGTTGTATTTTTCCGCGCGCACGGACAGCATAGCGCCCTTCTGCGCGCGCGTCAACGGATCCAGAGCGAATGTGTGCTGTTTCAGCCTTAGAAGTGTGCCGTTCTTATCCAACCGATCAGCCCGCGGCTTCAGGATCCTTGGGGTCTATCCACACTGTCCCGTTGTTGGTAAAGATAACCATTCCCGGTTTAGCCCCTGAAGGCTTCTTGACGTGCCTTGCCGGAGCGTAATCCACAGGTACGTTCTGGGAGTCCCTGCCCTTTGAGAACCACGCGGCGATGGCCGCGGCGCCGTACATGTCTTCCGAAGATGGATCTGCGCCGTTGCAGACCAGTATTACATGCGAACCGTGTATGTCCTTGGTGTGGAACCACCAGTCCGTCTTCTGCGCAAGCTTGAACGTAATGTAATCGTTTTCCGTGTTATTGCGCCCAACGAGCACTTCCAGACCGGAAGGCAGCTTGTAACGCCTGGGAGAAGGCTTGAACTTCTTCTTTTTCTTCTGTTCCGCGCGCTGGCGGACGAAACCTTCCGAAGCAAGCTCGTCCTTAAGATCGTCCAGTTCCTCCGATGTCTTTGCGCTCTGGACCATAGCCTGCACGGACATCAGATAATCTATGTCCGCCTCGCATTCTTTAAGCTGCGCTTCCTTTTCCTTTTTGGAAGACTTCAGCTTTGCGTATTTCTTGTAATAATTCTGCGCGTTCTTTGCCGCGGAGATCTTTTCGTCCAGTTCTATCTCCAGCTCGCTTCCGTCGTAGTAGCTTACGACCTTTACCTTTTGGGCGCCGGGCACGGCAAGATGGAGATTCGCGTTCAGCAGTTCGCCTTTGAGCCTGTATATGTCCGCGCCGTCCGCTTTCTTTATCTCTTCCAGAAGCTTCTGCTTTTTAAGCAGATACTTGCCCATAAGCTGGTCTATGTGCCTGGAAAGATCGTAAGCGCGCTGCATCTGCCTGTTGGTGGACTGCCTGCGGCTGTAGAACCAGTCCATAGCCCCGCACAGCGTCGGGAACTCTTTTTCTTCGTACTCAGTAAGATACTGGGGCATCCTGAATATATGGAAGTCCTTTGGCGATCCGTCCCTGGAAACATATACGAAGGTCCTTATGCCTTCCGGAGAGCTTTCCGCAAGTTCCGGCAGAACGGCGCCGTTTTCCAGCGCGGCGTTGGTCGTAGGTCCGTAGCCTCTGTTATTAGACAGATTGGCGACAGGCGGATACTCGTAAATTACGCCCGGAAGGATCTGCCTTACGCGGTTTACGTCTATGGATATCCTTTTAATGCTGTCTATTATCTTTCCGCTTTCCGCGTCCAGAAGCACTATGTTGCTGTGCTTGCCCATGGTCTC
>JAFWVZ010000194.1 GCA_017523605.1 Bacillota bacterium
TATTTCCAGATCGTCTTCCTGGCCGGAGCTTTGCTGCCGAACACCTTCGTCCTGCTGAAATTGTAGTCCACCAGCGAAGATATGATCCTTGCGGCGGCAGTAGGAACGAACAGGCTGGCAGTCGTGTAATCCTTTATGAAATGCTTGTTTATGAACGCCGCAGCGGCCGCGAAGATGCCCACGCCCTTTTCCGTAAGTGCGTTAAGTACGGTGAACACGATCAGGTCCACTAACGTTGCAATGCAGGAACCCAGAACAAAGAGGATTATAGGTTTGTATATCCTGTAGGAATCCTTGAAAACGTTAAAGTGCGAGCTGCTGTTGTCGTCTATGTATACGGTGTTGATGGGTATCTCTCCGTAGGGAATGCCGTGATCTTTTATGTAGATCAGCATGTTTGTCTCGTACTCGTAGCGGTCGCCCTGCACCTCTTCAGCGAATGCTTTAAGGTACTGAGCAGGAATAGCCCTGAGACCGGTCTGAGTGTCCGTAAGCTTTATTCCGTAAACAGCTCTGTATATGAACGCTGAAATGCGGTTACCGAGTCTGTTATGAGTGGGGACATGGCTCTGGGAGAAGTCTCTGCATCCGAGTATCACCTGCCCAGGCCTGGACTTCATCTCATTGCACAGCCTTACGGTATCCTCCGGAGTATGCTGCCCGTCGCCGTCCACGGTTATTACGGCTTCTGCGTCCGGTATGTTCTCCGCAACATAAGCGAAGGCGTCGCGCAGCGCCCTTCCCTTGCCTTTGTTTACTTCGTGCACAACAAGTCTGCATTCGGGATGTTCAGCAAGAGCTTTGCGGAATGGCTCCTTGCAGCCTTCGGAACTTCCGTCGTCCACAAGGACTATATGCTTAAATCCGGCATCTATCATGCCGTCTACTGTGCTGTTTAGTTTTTCGTCCGGATCCAGGGACGGTATTATTATAACGGTATTTTTCATATCAATGGATTCTACCACAAAAATATGTATCTTCCAACAAATTTTCGGGAAGAAGCCTTCATCCGGGCAATAAAACTCCCGCGCCGTGAAGCGCGGGAGACGTTTTTACTGTTCGGTTTTATACCTTAACTTAGCCCTTTACCTTTGCGATGTGCGCAAGCAGACGGAGCATGTTGCAGGTGAAACCGTACTCGTTGTCGTACCATGCGATCAGCTTCATGAAGTGACCGTTCAGAGCGATGCCTGCCTGAGCGTCGAATACGCTGGCGTTGGTCTCGCCGATGATGTCGGTGGAAACGATGGGCTGATCCTCGTAGCGCATTACGCCCTTCAGCTCGCCTTCGCAGGCCTCCTTAACGGCTGCGCATACTTCCTCGTAGGTAGCTTCCTTAGCAAGGCTTACGGTAAGGTCTACTACGGAGCCGTCCGGGGACGGAATACGCATGGACATACCGGTGAGCTTGCCCTACAGGGACGGGATGACCTTGCCTACAGCCTTGGCTGCGCCGGTGGTGGACGGGATTATGTTGTCGTAGCAGGTACGGCCCAGACGGAAGTTCTTCTTGGAGTAGTCGTCTACTACGAACTGTGTGGCGGTAGCCGCGTGTACGGTGGTCATGAGTCCTTCGACTATGCCGAACTTGTCGTTGAGTACCTTTGCCAGAGGAGCAAGGCAGTTGGTGGTGCAGGATGCGGCGGAAGCGGTGGAGAGCTTCGGGTCGAAGGTCTCGTGGTTTACGCCGTATACGAACATCGGGGTCTTGTCCTTTGCGGGAGCGCTCATGAGAACGAACTTAGCTCCTGCAGCCAGATGCGGCTGAACGCTCTCTTCTGTAAGGAAAGCGCCTGTGCAGTCTACTACGTACTCTGCGCCGAGCTTGCCCCAGCCAAGGTTTGCGGGGTTGCGGTCGTTGAGCAGCGGAATGGCCTTGCCGTTGATGATGAGATGGCTCTCATCGTAGCCTACGGTGCCTTCCCACTTGCCGTGAACGGTGTCGTACATGAAGTAATAAGCCAGCATCTCGGGAGTCTTGTCCGGTGCGTTGATGGCAACGATGTCCATGTCTCCCCTGCGGGTAGCTTCACGTGCGGTAAGACGTCCGATGCGGCCGAATCCGTTGATTCCGATCTTGATCATTATTGAAATCCTCCTATTAAAAAATTACATTATTTGCAAATTTAATTTTACTCTTTTCCGGCCTGTTCTACAAGCATTTTCCGCAGTAAAGCGGCGCATTTGCGCATGTCTTCCGGCGGCTTTGCGGAAACGCTGACTAAATGTCCGTCCTCCGGGTGCGCAAAGGACAAAGCTCCTGCATGCAGAGCCTGCCTGGGCATCCACTCGGGATCCTCCGCATATCCGTAAAGCTGGGCGTAGAGCTCGTCTCCCACAAGCGGATGTCCGATGTGTGTCATGTGCACCCTTATCTGGTGTGTCCTTCCTGTATCCAGCTTTATCTCCACGATGCTGTAACCCTGCAGCTGCCCCGTATCCTTTATGTCAAAGGTCTCCAGCGTCTTAAAATGCGTTACGGACGGGTAACCTTCAGGCGACACCATGCGCCTTGCCTTATGGTTCGGATCCTTAAGTATCGGCAGGTCTATGGTTCCGGACGGCTCCGTTATTCCGTGGACTATGGCCGTATAGATCTTGTCCACCCTGTTCGCCGCCATCTCGCTTTGCAGAAAGTCCTGGCAATGCGCGTTCTTGGCAACGATCAGAAGTCCGGACGTATTCATGTCCAGACGGTTGACGAATCTGGGTTTAAAGACCTCGCCCGTCTGCTGCATGCGGAATGCCAGAGCATTGGCAAGCGTTCCGTCCGGGAAGTTGTGCGTGGGATGCACTATAAGTCCCGCCTGCTTGTTTACTACAAGCAGGTCTTCGTCCTCGTACACGATGTCCAGCGGAATGTTCTGGGGATCGAAATAGCTCGTCTCCTCCGGATACCTTACGCTTACCACGTCCCCCGCCTTTACCCTGTGCCTTACTCCACACCTTTCTCCGTTGAGCATTATGCCTCCCAGAGGCTTTATCTTCTTAAGAAGGTGCGAACTGAGCTTAAGGCGCAGACGCAGTATCTCCTTTACCAGAAGTCCCTCGTCGGCCGGTGTGCAGTTGTATGAAATGTCAGGTCTTTCCATTTATATTCCCGATGCCTGATGACGTTCTTTTTTCAACGATTTTTTCCCTGTTGATTATACTCCATTTGTTACAAATATGACATAGCAAGATTCCATTTATGTATAGCACGGTATTAGTAATTATGATATAATTCGTAGCGACATTTTATCAATATTTGACAAAAAATGAGGTAAGCTAATGATTCGATTAACTGAAACAGTATTGCGTGACGCAAACCAGTCGCTCATCGCAACCCGCCTGCCTTTCGAGAAGTTCGAGCCTATCCTTTCCGAAATGGATAAGGCCGGATACTACTCCTGCGAGGTATGGGGCGGGGCAACATTCGACGTCTGCCTCAGGTTCCTCAACGAGGATCCGTGGGAAAGACTCAGGAAGATCCGCGAAGCTATGCCCAACACCAAGCTTCAGATGCTCCTGCGCGGACAGAACATCCTCGGATATGCTCACTATCCGGATGACATCGTACGCCGCTTCGTAAGAGCATCCGTAAAGAACGGCATAGACATCATAAGGATCTTCGACGCTCTCAACGACGTGGATAACCTTAAGGTAGCCATCGAAGAGACCGTCAAGTCCGGCGCAATGGCGTCCGGAGCCATCTCCTACACCATCAGCCCTGTACATACTCTGGAAAACTATGTAAAGCTGGTAAAGGAAATGGCAGCCATGGGCGTAGGCTCCATATGCATCAAGGACATGGCGGGCCTGCTCACACCTAAGAACGCTTACGATCTGGTATCCGCCATCAAGGATGCCGTAGACCTTCCGGTAGTAATGCATACGCACTGCACCACCGGTCTTGCGTTCATGACTTACCTCAAGGGCGTGGAAGCCGGCGCGGACGTAATAGACACCGCCATCTCCCCGTTCTCCGGCGGAACTTCCCAGCCGGCAACGGAGACCCTCTCCTACACCCTCAGAGAGCTCGGCTACGACACCGGACTCAACAAGGAAGCTCTGCACAAGATCGCTGCTTACTTCAAGCCGATCAGAGCCGAGTACCTTGCGAACGGAACTCTCAACCCGATCTCCCTTACCACAGATACCGAATGCCTCCAGTACCAGATCCCGGGCGGAATGCTCTCCAACCTGCTCAGCCAGCTGAAGATGCTCAACGTCCCCGACAAGTTCGAAGAGGCTCTTAAGGAGACCCCGAAGGTCCGCGAGGACATGGGATTCCCGCCGCTCGTAACCCCCACCAGCCAGCTGGTCGGAAACATGGCGGTACAGAACGTGCTCGCAGGCGAAAGATACAAGAACGTAAGCTCCGAGATAAAGGCTTACTGCCGCGGTGAGTACGGCAAGACCCCTGCTCCCATCAACGAGGAAGTAAGAAAGAAGATCCTCGGCGACGTTAAGCCCATCGAAGGCCGTTACGCAGAGACACTTCCCACCGACACCTTCGAGAAGGCTCAGGAGAAGCTGGGCGATCTCGCCAAGACCGAAGAAGACGTACTCAGCTACATCGCATTCCCGTCCGTAGCCGAAAAGTTCCTTACGGATCGCAAGGCTAAGGAAGAGAACGTATGGACGTTCAGCATCGAGGAGGTCAAATAATGGAAGTTACAAGCACTGCAGCCAACCTGGCGATATCGAAGCTCACCTTCGGTGAAGGTGTCCTCTACGCCGTCCTGGGCATGCTGGTAGTATTCTTCGCGCTGGTGCTGATAATGCTGATCATCAAGATCCTCATAAAGGCAACCGACAAGAAGAAGGCGGAACCCGCACCTGCAGCGGCAGCACCGGCTCCCGCAGAAGTACCTGCAGAACCGGTAAAGAGAGACGATCCCGCACCGGGAACCTCCGGAGACATAAAGCTCTACACTACCGATCCAAAAGAAGCTGCAATGATAATGGCTATCGTGGCAGACGCTCTTGGAAAGCCGCTCAACGAACTCAGGTTTAAGTCGATAAGGGAAATAAAGGAATGAATATCATGAAGTACAAAGTAAATCTTAATAACAAGGTATACGAAGTCGTCGTTGAAGACGGTCAGGCTATGCTTATAGACGAATACGAGCTCAAGGCTCCCAAGGCTCCTGCTCCCAAGGCTGCTCCCGCAGCACCGGCTCCGGCAGCAGCTCCCGCACCCGCAGCTGCTCCTGCTGCAGCACCTGCAGCAGCTGTAGACGGATGCAAGATCACCTCGCCGCTTCCGGGCAACATTCTTAACATCAAGGTCACTCAGGGCCAGGCTGTAAAGTCCGGCGACGTCCTCCTCATCATCGAAGCCATGAAGATGGAGAACGAAGTCCTTGCTCCGCAGGACGGCACCGTAAAGCAGATCGCAACATCCAAGGGTGCTGTTGTCGCAACAGGCGACCTGCTCCTTGTCATCTAGGAGACTGAACAATGGAAAACATAATCGCAACCTTAGGCAGACTGGGACAGACTTCCGGATTCTACGGACTGTTCGCGGACTGGCGCCAGATCGTAATGATCGTCATCGCCTGCGTGCTTCTGTACCTCGGTCTTGTAAAGAAATTCGAGCCGCTTCTTCTTGTAGGCATAGCCTTCGGAATGCTGCTCACCAACCTTCCGTTCGGCAACATGTACAACCCGGAGCTCTGGGACCTGTACATCGCCAACGGACAGCAAGTCGCATCGCTTTCACCTGAACTCCAGGCATTCATCGCCGAGCACGGACTGATCTTCGCGGACGGCATAGTCCAGATGTCCTTTACGGAACTGATACATGCCGGCGGACTTCTGGACATAATGTATATCGGTGTTAAGATAGGTCTCTATCCTTCCCTGATATTCATGGGCGTAGGCACAATGACGGACTTCGGTCCCCTGCTTGCCAATCCCAAGTCCCTGCTTCTGGGTGCTGCTGCCCAGCTGGGAATATTCGTAGCGTTCCTGCTTGCGATAGTCATTGGATTCCCGGCTAACGTTGCCGCTTCCATAGGCATCATCGGAGGAGCTGACGGTCCTACCGCCATCTGGCTCACTTCCAAGCTTGCCCCGGATTATCTGGCGCCTATCGCCATAGCGGCCTACTCCTACATGGCTCTCATCCCGATGATACAGCCTCCCGTAATGAAGGCTCTCACCACCAAGGAAATGAGAGAGACCAAGATGGAGCAGCTCCGTCCGGTATCCAAGACCCAGAAGATCCTGTTCCCGATCATAGTTACCATATTCACCTGCCTGCTGCTGCCCTCCGTGGCACCGCTGCTCGGCTGCCTGATGCTCGGAAACCTCTTCAAGGAATCCGGTGTTACCGACAGACTTTCCGATACCGCGCAGAACGCAATGATGAACATCGTAACCATCTTCCTGGCGACCTCCGTAGGTGCTACCGCAAGATACGACAGGTTCCTCAACTGGAAGACCCTGGCGATCATCGTTCTCGGACTTCTGGCGTTCGAATTCGCTACCTGCGGCGGCCTGCTGCTCGGCAGACTCATGTACAGGATCACCAAGGGCAAAATCAACCCGCTCATCGGTTCCGCCGGCGTTTCCGCAGTTCCGATGGCTGCCCGTGTTTCCCAGAAAGTCGGCCAGGAGGCCAATCCGTCCAACTTCCTTCTCATGCATGCCATGGGACCGAACGTTGCCGGTGTAATAGGATCAGCTGTTGCGGCAGGGTTCCTGCTTGCAGTTTTCGGCGGCTGAGAAATAGCTTACCAATCAAATATATAGACCGGGCCTTTACGGTCCGGTCTTTTATTGCGCTATGCACAATAGTGATTGGAGGCTCAGAGCAGTATGTCCGAGGACACGCTCTCGCTAACAGGGCACCCTCCCAGCGGTCCTAAGCTCCGTCTTCACCAAAGGTTCGCCGGTCGCTAAGGACCGGGTTCCCTGATTGTCCTCTTAACATACTGCCCTGAGCCATCGATACATCATATCGTGATACGCAATAAAAGAATGACAGTAAAGGCCGGTCACAGAAAGGCGCGGGCCGCTGCGGATCTACAGTCGATCCTTGCGGCCCGGTTATGGGAGACGGATTCGTACAATACCGAATGCTTTATGTTTTGATAATTGCGGAACTGCACGCTTAAGTGTATTCGAGACCATAAGCTATGCGGCCGTACCGCAGTCGAGACTTTCCGCTAAGACTCTTTCTGGAAGCCGTTAGGTACGAGCTGACAGAACTAGAGCCTCGGAAAGGCTCAGCGTATAGCGGGGAGGCTGGTCGAGAGAACACTTAAGCGTGCGGTACCCTTTACCAAAGATAAAAGCTCCTGCGGGGCTGTAGGACCGCTGCAGGAGCCTGTAATTGCCTGTTTAACGCGTTTTGCCGGTCCGGACGCATCAATTATCATCCATCACCGTAAAAGCGCTAAAAATGCGCATTTTACTGTTATGTTACATAATATTACTTATGCAGTTTTGCGTATTCCACACGGATGTGGCCAGCCAGATACAGCGATCCGAAGCAGACTACGATGCCGTTCTTTCCGGCCTTCTTTCCGCGATCTTTATGCCGCTTACGAAGTCGTCCGCGGCTTCGGCCTTAGCGCCTCTGTTTCTGAACCATTCCGCCAGATCCTTAGCCGGCAGCGCCCTTCCGCTGTCCGGGGTAAGGCAGACGAACTCCGCTGCATAGGGCATCATCATGTCCATCATGGTCGGATAGTCCTTGTCAGCTAAAACGCCCAGAAGGAAGGTCGCCTTTCTGCCGCCGAGCAGCTTGTCCAGGCTGTTGGCCAGAGCTTCCGCGCACTGAGGATTGTGTCCTCCGTCCAGTATGAACAGCGGCTTTCTTCCGAGTATCTCCAGCCTTGCGGGCCACTTTACCGTCTTAAGACCTTCTTTGATCGCCTTGGCAGTCACCTTCCAGCCTCTTTCCTTAAGTGCTTCGATAACGTTCAGCACTGTAGCGACGTTGTGCAGCTGGTGCTCTCCCAGAAGAGCAAGATCGTACTTCTTACCGTCCCAGAGGAACTTCTGACCGTCCAGAGACTCGGATACAGGCGTAAGCCTTGAGAAATCGACGCACCTGAGCGGAACATCCTTCTCCTTGCAAACTTTCTTTATGACTTCCGTAACCACCGGAGCGCCGTCGTAGCAGACTGCGTGGCAGCCGGTCTTTATGATCCCGGCCTTGGTGGAAGCGATCTCTTCCAGCGTATTTCCCAGATACTCAGTGTGCTCCAGACCTATGTTGGTGATGACTGCAACTTCCGGAGCGTCTATGGCGTTGGTGCTGTCCAAAGCGCCGCCCATGCCGACTTCCAGGACCACAATGTCTACCTTTTGTTCCAGGAAGTAGATCATTCCTATGGCGGTAACAAGCTCGAACTGGCTGGGATGGTCCTCCATCTGCTCTGCCTCGCCCATTACGTATTCCGTTATCCTGGCAAGGGAATCGCCGTCGATGTATTCGCCGTTGATCTGTATGCGCTCGCAGAACTCCTCTATGTACGGAGAGATGTACATGCCGACCTTGTAGCCGGAAAGTTCCAGTATCCTTGCAAGCATGGCGCAGGTGCTGCCCTTGCCGTTGCTGCCTGCAACGTGTATGAACTTAAGCTTCTTCTGCGGATCGCCTACGCGCTGCAGCAGCTCTCTGGTGCGCTCAAGACCAAGCCTTGTGGTGCTCCAGCCGTAATTTTCGATATAGCCTATGGCATCTTCTTTAGTCATTTCTGCTCCAAACGGTACAAACTAATAATTTACAGCTTTTTTAAGCATGTCTGCGACTTTAATGAGAATGGGTATGATTATTATCTCCACTGCCGCAAGAATAAGGACCTGCGGGACCCTCATCGCTATGGACTGCCCCCAGGTTATTCCCTGCAGTTTAGACAGCCAGAAGGACTGCAGCAGAAGCGCCCAGATGCCCTGCCTTACCACTACGCAAAGGACGACCCTTATCCAGTCGGACGCCTTCTTGGGATCGAAGCTCTTCTTGAAGAGGAAGAAACCATAGGTAAGGCCTACGAGTATGGATGTGATGGTAAGCGGCGGATAATACGCTCCTATCGGGAACAGCAGCGCCCCCAGGATGTCTGCCAGTGCCGCAACGATCGCGGCCGGTACAGGGCCGAAGAGTATGCCTGCCATGACCAGCGGAACAAATCCGAAGCCTATGGTAGTTATCGGTGTGCGGATGGACAGCATGCGCGAAAGGACTATCTCCAGCGCAAGCAGCATTGCGAGAGTTACCAGCATCTTGGTGCTGATCCTGGTCTTCTTATTTTCAGTATTGCTCATAATAAAAACCCCTCCTATGGCCAGTTGCCACAAAAGGAGCTTTGCCTTTTATGGCAGCGGATGCGGAAAAAGCATCGCGGCTAACGCCTTCGTCCGGAGACAACTTCCCATCCTCCGGCACTTTACGCGCCCTTTCCTACTCTGACAATATATTTACAAGCATATTTTAGTATACTTTTTCTTCAGTTACAATAGTCTTCATCAAAACATCATAACTGTCTGTGGCTATTTCTTCAAGTTTTTGCGCCTCGAATGCCACGGCTATAAGATCAGCCTTGCTGCACTTGGGAAGATACCTGTCGTAGTACCCTCCTCCGTGCCCCAGCCTGCGCTTTTCTTCGTCGAAAGCGACAAGCGGAACAAGCACCAGATCTATGTCTTCCGGCTTAAGAAGCTCGGACCTTTCAGGATCAGGTGCGGTTATTCCGAGCAACCCTTTAACAAGACTCTCCGGACCGTCCGGCACGAAAGCTTCCATTATCCCGTCCTTATAGGATACAGGATAAGCGACTTTCTTTCCCTGCTTTACGGCCTTTTCGCAGAGGCTGCTCAGATCCGCCTCGTCCCAGGTAGCAAGATACGCCAGGATGGTATTTGCGTTTCTGAACGCCTTGGTCCTTGCTATCCTGCCGCAGATCTTTTTACTGAAAACAGCCCTCTCACCCGCAGATAATGCTCTGCGGGCTGCAAGGGCTGCTTTTCTTTGTTCTTTCTTATCGATGATCACTTAACTAAGATCACTTCTTGTCCTGAGGTCCGAATATGCCTTCGCGGAATGCGCCTACATATTCCATGCAGTAATAGTCGTCGCCGGCAAGAGCTTCTGCAGCGTAGATGGAGCCGCGGAGGTCTCTGTTCAGCGGGTCGAATATACCGGAGTCCATGCCGTGCTGGATGCAGACGACGGTGAACGCCTGGTTGATGATCTTTCTGTAA
>JAFWVZ010000195.1 GCA_017523605.1 Bacillota bacterium
ACGACGTACAGTAAGCGGAACGGGCGATTGGCTAAAGAAGAGCCTGGCGGCCGCAGCGTATTATATCAAACAAAAAACTCCCGGAACGATCCGGGAGTTTTGTTATACCCATTTTGAGTTAATTAATGTATCTCCACGCTGCAGAGGGAACTGCCGGTCGTTGCGTACTGCAGTTTGAACAAGTCGCTGTCGTACCTGGTAAAGTACTGCAGACCGTCCTTGCTGTACACTGCCAGAGATAATCCGGCAGCATCGACGTATTCATGCGTTCCGATTGCGTCTGTAACGCTCTTCGTCTCTCCGGCAAAGCCCGCCACTATCAGTTTTCCGTCGGAATATGAAGCGTCGAAGGACTTGGTGTACCACTTCTGATGGCGCCAGACCTCCGCGTCTTCCACTTTGCCGTCGGTCGGGGCGAAGAACACGTCGTAATCGTTCCCCCTGGGGTATACCACGTAGTAACCCTCTTTATTGATCGCCAGGACCACGTAGTCATCCTTTATAAGAACGTCGTAGTTTCTACCCTCTGTGACCTTGCTCAGATCCATGTCGTACAGCCTGCCGCCGTTCGTAAAATCGACTATCGATACCCTGTAGACACCGTCCGCAATTCCGGGCAGCATCGCTTTGGGACCGTCTTCGCTAAGCCTGGATTCAATGATATAGAAGCTTCCGTCTATCTCGCCAAACGTGGTTATCTTGTCCGCTTCCAGCTCGTAGAACGTAGTGTCTTTTTCGGCTTCGACGCTCTTTACCGGAATCCTGTAGAGTTTATATGGCTCGGACCTGTCCCATGAGACTGCGAACCAATCCGCGTTCTCATACCTTCCGAAGTAATTGTAGACATAGAACGCGCCGTCATGATAAGTGCCTCCGGCAAACGAAATGTCCGTCCAGATCCTTGAAGGGCCGTAATTCACCTCAGTAATGGAGTATCTGCACGAGATGTCCCCGAACTTGTCCTTGTCGCGATAGATGGTCATCGTTGCGGTAAGGCCGTCTCTGACCTTTATCCCGAACAATTCCGTAAGGACCTTGTCGACGTCTTCCCTGATCACGGTGGTCTTGCTCTCCGGATCGTAGTAGTGCCTGGAATCATTGGAACTGTGCCCTACGGTATAATTTGCGATGACAGGAACATACTCCACGTACTTAGATAGGTCCACCGTTATGGTCTTGCCGTCACCTTCCTTAAGGCTGCGCGCCTCTTCCCTGGCCAGCACCTCAAGCTCCGGGCTGAAGTCGAAGGAGGCATAGAAGACTATGTCATCCTGCGAAGAGCCTTCCACGGAATATGTCCCTTCATAGGGAATGAACTCGTGGCTGACGTCGAAGTCCGCTCTTCCGCCGTTCATGGACAGCTCGCTCTTCCATTTCACTCTGTCGATATTGATGTTTCCGCGCGGCAAGTGCTCAAAGCTTACGTTTATGCCTTCCGCCGCAGAAGGGTCGCCGTACGAACCGTTCTGCACATATTCCACCTTATCTGCAGTGGCCGCAATGGAAGACGCACTGGTAAAGGTGTACGCAATGGCCGCCGCTGTCAGCAACACAAGAACGATGATCCATATCCTTATTCTTTTATTCGCCATCGTCCACCTCCACGTTAGTGCCGCTTTTCAGCTCGGAGACCGTAAAGATGAATGCAGCCAGCGAGACCACTGTCAGGAGCATGCCTCCCCAGAGCATTATCGGAGTCATAGGTCCGCCAAACACGTTGGTAAGGGCCGCTCTTATGAACCCGATAAGGATCCAGAACGGAAGCAGCCCCGAGCCCTTCCGGCGCATCCGGGCCATGGAAGAGCATGTAGTACCGATGCCGAGACTGACCAAGAACAGGATCATGCCGGCCGTGACCCTCTTATCATCCATAGGGACGAATATGCGCATAAGCCCGTTAAGTACGGACTCCGCGTAGAGCCCCTGAACGCTCTGCCCGTAGACGCCCGCGCCGTTCAGCGCATTGCCCGATATGACAGCCGCGCAGCAGACCGACGCCCAGATCAGCAGGAAGACCAGAACGTTGAAGACGCAGCAATCCACGAACACCCTGCGTTCGGAGATCCGAAGCATGCCTACAGTATAGCGGTATCTGGATTGCTTTGCGGAAGGTCCCTTGAGCATCTCGACCGCACAGATCAGCTCCGCCGTAAGGACGACGAACAAGGTCATACCGTGATCCCTGCCGAACAGTTTTATGACTGCCCCGTTATTGCGGATCAGGAGCGCCGTCACAACTGCGGCTGCGGCCAGTATTACCGGCAGCAGCCGCGGAAGGTGGCGCTTCCCGAGCATATTCAGTATCAGAAGATCATCTTTCATTGCTGCTCCGCTCCGCTAATCGATTCTATGGCTCTTGCCACCCTGTCCGCACGGTAGTTGTAGGTCTCCTTTACGTAGTCGATCAGGGACAGCCCCTTCTCCTCCAGCTCTTCGGCGGATGCATCGCCTATTATCTTTCCTTCGTGGATCAGCACCGTGCGGCTCACGAAGTTGGAGACTTCTTCTATCAGGTGTGTGGACAGTATGACCGTCTCGCCGGGCTCCAGAATGCCCGCCAGCACCTTGTAAAAGTCCTCGCGGTTGAATACGTCGCTGCCCGCGAACGGTTCGTCCATAAGTATGAAGTCCGCGCCCTGCGACAGCGCCAGTATCACTTCGAACTGGTTCTGCTGTCCGGTCGAAAAGTTCTTGAGTATTTTGTTTTCCGGTAGTCCGAAGAACTCCATCAGCCCGTCGAAACGCTTCCTGCGGAAGGTCGCGAAATGCTCTGCAAAAAACTCCGCATGGGCCTTTGGCGTAATGTCCGGGAAAAAGCTGTGCCCGCAGGTGGCGAAAGACAGCCGCGCTATGTTTTTGCGGCTTATCTGCTCGCCGTCCAGGCGGACGCTGCCGTTGTATCTAAGGAAGCCCAGGATGCACTTCATGAGCGTGGTCTTGCCGGCGCCGTTCTCTCCGAACAGGCCGACTATCTCTCCCGGGCCGAACGTCAGACTGATCTTGTCCAGCGCGTGTTTGCTTCCGTACCATTTATCAAGGTCTTTTATCTCTAACATCTCTGTTCCCCCAGTCTATACATTAAAATCCCAAGGCTCAAAGTTGAATCGTCCTTTAAACAGCAGCGCGTCGAAAGGCCTTATCGGCTCATCCGGCGGCATGATCTCTTCCGGGACCACTGCCATGTAGCGGGCTTTCAGCAGCACTATCACGATCAACGTCAGGACCAGGACCGCGGCTGCATAGATCAGCAGGAGCAGCGCGCAGCGCCGGAAAGTCTCTGCCGCCGGGATGCGATTCATGATGTAGATGCTCCTGTCTCTTCTGAGCCAGAGGTACCTCTCCAGGATCAGCAGCACGCAGATGAGAAGCACCAGCCAATAGCCCGAAAAGCAGCCGCTCATGATATGGTTGAACTGCGGCATATCATGCGTTAAGACAGAAAAGTCGCGCCAGCCGTAGACAGGCGACCATCCGATGGAGTTGAACGACAGATCCATCCTCGTCAAGAACCTGCTCACGGACGCTATGAAGTACACGAACGTCCATATCCCAAGCGGCACGAATACCACGGTCATACTCTTTCCGGGGATCCACCAGCGATGTATGTCAAACTTCTTCATCGCCTGCCTCCTCGTCCCAGAACCTGTCTATAAGCCTTAAAGCCTCCGCTTTGTCTATACCCGTGCGTTTAAGTGCCCCTGTAAGGCCCCTAATGTCCGCTGTAAGAAGCGAAACGCGCAGTTCCGATATCTTATCCGCATTCAGCGTCATGAAGCTCTTAGCGCCGCTTCTGGACTCTATGAGGCCCTCCTCCTCCAGCATGCGGAATGCCTTC
>JAFWVZ010000196.1 GCA_017523605.1 Bacillota bacterium
GATTCGTAACTGTTTGTCATGTCTTTCTCCTGTGCCTTCTATCTGTAGATGATGCTGTCCCTTTCCGGACCGACGGAGATGTAGGTTATGGGGCAGCCTATTGCCTTTTCTATCATCTCTACGTAATCCCTGGCCTCCTTGGGAAGGTCCTCCCAGCGGCGGACGCCGGAAATGTCGCACTTCCAGCCCGACATGTACTTTATTATCGGCTTTGCTTCGGGAAGCTTTGCGGGGAAGGGGAAGCGGTCCGTTTCCGCACCGTCTATATTATAGCATACGCACACCGGTATTCTGTCCATGTAACTGAGCACATCCATCTTTGTGAGCGCTATTTTTGTGGCAGCCTGTACCTCTACGCCGTACTTTGTGGCAACAAGGTCTATGGGGCCGACCCTGCGGGCTCGGCCGGTCTTGGCTCCGTACTCGAAGCCTTTCTCGCGGAGCTCGTCTGCTTCCGCTCCGAACATCTCGCACACGAAAGGACCTTCTCCCACGCAGGTGGAATACGCCTTAACAACGCCTATGACGTCCGAAAGCTTAAGCGAGGGCAGTCCGGAACCTACGGGAGCGTATGCCGCAAGCGCATTCGAAGAAGTTGTGTATGGGTAGATACCGTAGTCCAGATCTCTCAGCGCTCCGAGCTGGGCTTCAAAAAGTATCTTTTTGCCCTGATCCTGAGCATCCCTTAAGAACTCGCCGGTATCGCAGATGTATGGTTTTATCTTGTCGCAGTAATCGTCAAGCCAGCCTTTAACTTCTTTCATCGTGTAGGCTCTGGCGCCGTACACCCTTGTAAGGGTCAGGTCCTTCCACTCAAGTATGGCCTCAAGATGCCCTTCCAGCTCTTCGGGGAAGAAAAGCTCTCCGGCCAGTATGGTCTTTTTCTGATATTTGTCGGAATAAAAGGGCGCTATGCCTTGTTTTGTAGAGCCGTACTTTTTATCCGCAAGGCGCTGTTCTTCAAGCGCGTCCATGTCCCTGTGCCAGGGCATCAGCAGCGAAGCTCTGTCGCTGATCTTGAGGTTCTCAGGGGTTATCGCTATGCCTTTCGAGGATATCTCCTGCATCTCTTTCCAGAGATTTTCGGGATCCAGGGCCACGCCGTTTCCAAGGATGTTCACCACACCGTCCCTGAATATTCCGGAAGGCAGCAGGTGCAGCGCGAACTTTCCCTTCTCGTTTACGACGGTATGCCCGGCGTTGCCACCTCCCTGGTACCTTACGACAACGTCGTAGTCCTCGGTGAGGAGGTCCACCATGCGGCCTTTTCCTTCGTCACCCCAGTTGATGCCTACTATAGCGCAGTTTTTCATACTATGCCTCCGATATGTGTTCCTCAAGGCGCTTCATTATCTCGTGATAAGCGTCTTCCACGCCGCCCAGATCACGGCGGAAACGGTCTTTGTCCAGCTTTTCTTTCGTGACGCTGTCCCAGAGCCTGCATGTATCCGGGCTGATCTCGTCCGCCAGGACAATGGTGCCGTCCGCAAGCTTTCCGAACTCCAGTTTAAAGTCCACCAGCATTACTCCGCAGGAGGCCCAGAATTCCTTCATGATCTCATTGACGGCGAAGGCGTATCTTTTTATGGTATAGATCTCCGTGGGATCCGCAAGCCCTATAGCCACTATATGGTATTCGTTGATAAGAGGATCTCCGAGCGCGTCGTTCTTGTAGGAAAACTCTATGGTAGGAGAATCAAAGACCAGCCCCTCGTCCACGCCGTACCTTTTGGAGAACGAGCCTGCTGCTATGTTTCTGATGATGACTTCCAGCGGCACGATACTGACCTTTTTAACCAGGGTATCGCGGTCGCTGAGCTCTTCCACATAGTGGGTAGGTATTCCCTTTTTCTCAAGCATCCTCATAAGGGCGTTGCTCATGCGGTTGTTGATGATGCCTTTTCCGGCTATGGTGCCTTTCTTCAGCCCGTTGAAAGCCGTGGCATCGTCCTTGTATGAAACTATAAGCAGCGAGGGGTCTTCGGTCGTGAATACTTTCTTTGCCTTGCCTTCATACAGCTGTTCCTTTTTAGTCATGTTTCCCTCCGTATTCATCAGATCCCGACTGATAACAGATCGGTGCTATTCAACTGTAACAGATTTAGCCAGGTTTTTAGGCTTGTCTATGTCGCATCCGTTTTCTTTTGCAACGTAGTAGGCCAGAAGCTGCAGGGGAACTATCTCCACAACTGCTGAGAACAGCGGATCCACCTTGGGAATGAACATCAGGTCGTCCGCCACGGATACTATCCTCTGGTTGTTTTTGAACGTAAGCGCAAGTACTTCAGCGCCTCTGGATTTAACTTCAATGATGTTGCTGAGAGTCTTTTCCATGATGGCCGGATTGCAGCAGAGCGCTATGACAGGCGTGTGTTCCTCTATGAGCGCTATCGTTCCGTGCTTAAGCTCTCCCGCAGCATATGCTTCGGAATGGAGGTAGGATATCTCCTTCATTTTGAGAGCGCCTTCCAGCGATACCGCATAGTCCGTATTTCTGCCAATGAAAAACAAAGACTTGCTGGCGTGATACTTTCCCGCCAGAACGGGAATGGATGAGTTCATGTCTATGGCCTGCTGTATCATGCGCGGAAGGGCCTGCAGTTCCTTGATATATCTCGGATAGTTATCGTCTTCGATCTTCATCATGTCCGCAAACCATACCGCAAGCATGCACAGTACGGCTACCTGGGTGGTATAGCCCTTGGTCGTAGCGACCGCGATCTCGGGCCCGGCCCATGTGTAGACTACATCGTCGGCAAGCTTTGCGACAGTGCTTCCTACGACATTGACTATGGCAAGCGTCTTTGCCCCTCTGGACTTGCATTCCTTAAGGGCGGCAATGGTGTCGGCCGTCTCTCCCGACTGAGAGATGACTATAAGAAGTGTGTGGCTGTCGATCATGGGATCGCTGTAGCGAAGCTCGCTGGCAAGTTCCACGTCCACTGGGATGTGGCTTATCTTCTCCAGCGCGTACCTTGCCGCGCAGCCTGCGTAGTAAGCGGACCCGCACGCCGTGATGATTATTTTTCGTATCCTGAGCAGGTCTTTTGCGGTAAGCTTCAGCTCGTCGAAGATCACCTTGCCATCCTTGATCCTGGGTGAGATGGTCGCTTTCACAGCGCCGGGCTGCTCCATTATCTCCTTAAGCATGAAGTGCTCGTAGCCGCCTTTTTCCGCTGCCTGGACGTCCCAAAGTATGCGGCTGACCTTTTTATCTACCGGTTTTCCAAGGCAGTCGAAGACCTTTACGGAACCCCCGGACAGTTCGGCGAACTCGCCGTCCTCCAGGTAGATGACGTTCCTGGTGTAGTTTACGAGTGCCGTAACGTCGGATGCGAAATAGTTCTCGTCCACGCCCACGCCTAGTATAAGGGGGCTTGCCTCTCTTACAGCGTAGAGTTTTCCGGGCTCTTCCGAACAGATGACGCCCAGGGCGTAGGAGCCTCTAAGGCGGTTGGCGGTCCTTATAAGGGCATCCCGCATATCCCCTTTGTAATACATCTCTATGAGATGGACTATTACCTCAGTGTCGGTCTCGCTGTCGAAGTGGTAGCCGTCTTTTATGACTTCATCGCGCAGTGCAAGATAGTTCTCTATGATCCCATTGTGGACTACCGCGAATCTGCCGTCGTTGCTCAGGTGCGGGTGCGCGTTTTCCTCCGTGGGAGCTCCGTGAGTTGCCCAGCGGGTATGGCCTATTCCTGCCGCGCCGGGTACCGCCGCTCCGTCCTGCGTCTTTTCGCACAGATTAGCGATGCGCCCCGTCACCTTGTTCACGGAAATGCAGCTGTCAGCCATGACTGCGATACCGGCGGAATCGTAACCTCTGTATTCCAGCTTCTTAAGTCCATCCAGAAGGATGGGCGCAGCGCTCTGTTCACCTGTATATCCAACTATCCCGCACATGATCGTCTCCGTTCTGAAAATAAAAAAGGCGTCTCTAAGCCCGAAAGCTTAAAGACGCCATTGCCTTTACAAGTTTGTTATACTCCGTGAAGGGGCGGATGTCAATGAATTTTTAGCTGTGGGACCTATACGTTCTTTGCATATGTTCCCGGGTCTTCAGGCCCCGCTCTCCCCGTAGTTAGAAAGCACTCTTGCCGAAGGATCGTCTACGTTGCAGCCCTCCCAGGACTTGTTGGGCATCCAGAAGTCCGCTACCATTACAGACTGTCCCGGATAGTATTTTTCGAATATCTCCCGGTAGAGGAGCGATTCTTTAGTGAAAGGCTTGGCGTGGCTGTATTTGCCGCAAAGTGTTTGGAATTCTTCGTCCGTATATTTAGTTTCCGCGTAATCCTTAAGGTAGTCCACCATGGAATGTCCTACGGCGTCGGAGAAGGCTGCTTTTTCCCGCCAGAGTATGTTGTCCGGTAGATATCCCAGGCCTTCGAAAGCGTGGCGGAGCAGGTATTTGCCCTTGTTGTACCTGTTCATCTTCATCTTCGGATCCAGGCTCATGACGTACTTTACGAAGTCCAGGTCTCCGAAGGGAACGCGCGCCTCCAGCGAGTTGACCGATATGCAGCGGTCCGCGCGGAGCACGTCGTACATGTGTATCTCGCGGATGCGCTTTTCGGCTTCTTTCTGGAACTCTTCGGCAGAAGGTGCGAAGTCCGTGTATTTGTATCCGAAGAGCTCGTCGGAGATCTCTCCGGTAAGTATCACCCTGATGTCAGTAAGTTCGTGTATGGCCTTGCATACAAGATACATGCCCATGCTGGCACGTATAGTAGTGATGTCGTAAGTGCCCAGAAGCGCAATAAGTTCTTCCAGCGTAGATATGACTTCCTCCGGCGTCATGTATACTTCCGTGTGTTCGGCGCCAATGAAGTTCGCGACTTGCTTTGCGTATTTAAGGTCTATTGCGTCCTCGCTCATGCCTATGGCAAATGTCCTGATCGGTTCGCGGCTTTCCCTTGCTGCTATGGCGCAGACCAGAGAGGAATCCAGACCGCCGGAGAGCAGGAATCCCACCTTCGCATCTGAGACAAGACGTTTCTTAACTCCGCAGATAAGCTTTTCGCGTATGTTTCTGCATGCGGTCTCAAGATCGTCACGGCTGACTTCATCGACTTTGGTCATGTCTGCATATCGATAAAAACTGCCGCCTTTCCAGTAGTGTCCGGGAGGGAAGGGCATTATCTTTTCAGTAAGACCCACAAGGTTCTTTGCTTCGCTGGCGAAGATCACCGCGCCGCCTTCATCAAACCCGTAGTACAGCGGCCGTATGCCTATGGGGTCGCGCGCGGCGATGAACTCTCCGCTTTCTCCGTCGTAGATCACGCAGGCGAATTCCGCGTCCAGCATGGAGAACATATCCGTGCCGTACTCGCGGAACATGGGGAGGATTATCTCGCAGTCGCTGTCGCTTCTGAAGGTATATCCCTTTTGTTTGAGAACTTCCCGCTGCTTTTCAAACCCGTAGAGTTCGCCGTTGCAGACCACGTAGCTTCCGTCCAGCTCGAAAGGCTGCATCCCGGAAGGAGTAAGCCCCATGATCGACAGTCTGCGGAAGCCCATGAGGCCTTTGCCGGTATCGATGACACAGCTTCCGTCGGGACCTCTTGATGCGGTCTTGTCCAGACTCTCCTGTATCTTTTCAGGCGGCACGTCCGCCCTGCAGTAGCTTATTATCGAACACATATCAGTCCTCTGAGTGTATCTTCTTCTCGAAACGGTCTTTAGCGGACGAGTCCGGAACGGCTGTCGGGTATTCTCCGCTGAAGCAGGCTGTGCAAACGGTCCCAGTGCTGCCGGACATCTGCATGGCGTGCTTAAGGCTGAGGTATCCGAGCGAGTCCGCACCTATGATCTTTGCGATCTCGTCCGGTGTATGATGGTTAGCAATGAGGCCTTCGTCGCTGTCTATGTCCGTGCCGTAATAGCAGGGGGCTATGAACGGCGGCGCGCTCACCCGCATATGGATCTGGGCCGCGCCGGCCTTTCTGAGCGTTTCTATGGTCCTCCGGCAGGTAGTTCCGCGCACTATGGAGTCATCTATCAGGACTACCCGTTTGCCTTCTACGACTGCTTTTATCGGGTTGAGCTTAATGTCCACTCCGGATTCCCTCAGATCCTGCGACGGAGCAATGAAGGTCCGGCCTATGTATTTATTCTTTGTAAAGCCTATGGCATATGGTATGCCTGACGCGCTTGCGTATCCTATGGCGGCGTCGAGTCCGGAATCCGGAACACCTATGACTACGTCTGCTTCTACCGGGTGTTCCTGCGCAAGGAATGTTCCGGCTTGCTGCCGCGCAAGGCAGACGCTTCGTCCGTCTATTACGGAATCCGGTCTGGCAAAGTATATGTATTCGAACACGCAAAGTCGTTTAGGGAATTTGCCGCAATGGCTCTTATCAGAGCTGATGCCTTCGTTGCTTATGGTTACGACTTCTCCGGGCTCAATGTCCCTTACGAACTCCGCCCCTGCGGCATCCAGGGCGCAGGTCTCGGACGCAAGGATGACGCTTCTGTCCGGGCGGCGACCCATGCAGAGCGGCCTGAATCCGTAAGGATCACGGGCACCTATGAGCTTGCTGGGTGAGGAGATGACCAGAGAATAGGCACCTTCGAGTATGTTCATCGCGGAGGCCACAGCCTGCTCTATGCTGCTTTGCCTAAGCCTTTCCTGAACGATGATGTATGCTATGACTTCTGAATCCGTTGTTGTATGGAATATGGAGCCTCTGTCCTCCAGAGCCTTCCTGAGCGCGGATGAGTTGGTTAGATTACCGTTGTGCGCCAGAGCCATACGTCCCTTGCGGTGATTTATCAGCAAGGGCTGGATGTTGCGCCTGCTGTCGTCCCCGGTGGTGGCGTAGCGCACGTGGCCGACTGCTATTTCGCCGGTCCCGAGGGCTTCCAGTCTTTCGTGTGAAAACACCTCGCTTACAAGACCAAGCTCTCTGCAGGCGCGGAAAGTTCCGTCGTCGTTGACTACTATTCCGGCGCTCTCCTGGCCTCTGTGCTGCAGCGCGTACAGCCCGTAATAGACCACCGGTGCAAGGGCGAAGGGTGTCCGGGACCAGATCCCGAACACCCCGCATTCTTCGTTTATGTGTTTGTCATTCAACGTCCTGAAGAGCATCGTAGCCTTCCTCTCCGGTGCGTACCTTTACGACGTTCTCCACGTCGTACACGAATATCTTGCCGTCGCCTATATGGCCTGTGTAGAGGACCTTCTTGGCGGTCTCGATGACGTCGCGTACAGGTATCTTGGATACGACTATGTCCACCTGTACTTTCGGCCGCAAATCCGTCTCCACCGCGACGCCTCTGTAGTATTCGGTGTGGCCTTTCTGCATGCCGTAGCCCATCACGTGGGATACCGTCATGCCGGTGATGCCCAGCTTGCTCATGGCATCCTTAAGGGCGTAGAGCTTCTCCTCCTTAAAGACTATCTCCACCTTAGTGAACTTGTGACCGTCAGATCTGAAGGCAGCCTCGCGCTTTACGGGTACAGCCTCTGCGACAGGAGTGGTGCCGGTAACGGCGACTATCTGATCTCCTGTGCCGAACTCGGCGTATTTATCCACTGCAGGCATGAAGTCCGCGTAGGCGCTGGGAAGTCCGTGCTCGCTTATGTCAAGGCCTGACAATTCGTCTGCAGGCTCCGCCCGCAGGAAGTCCGCCTTTTTGAGGATCATGAAGAATATCGTCATGGTGACTGTCGCCCATGCTGCCACAGCTATAAAGCCGAGGATCTGCAGACCAAGCTGCCTGAAGCTTCCTGTGTAGAACAGGCCGGAAAGTCCTGCCGGAGCGTCCGGGTTGGCCAGAAGTCCTACGGCTATGGTCCCCCAGATGCCGTTCGCGCAGTGCACGCCCACGGCTCCTACGGGGTCGTCTACATGGAGCTTAAGGTCCAGCGTTTCTACAACAACTACAACAAGTATTCCGGAGACTATACCTACGATCGCTGCGCCTAAGGCGTCGAACGCGTCGCAGCCTGCGGTAACTCCTACGAGCCCTGCAAGAGAAGCGTTCAGGCACATTGATACGTCCGGCTTGCCGTTCTTTACCCAGGTGTAGATCATGGTGGTGCAGGTGGCTACGGAGGGTGCTATGGTGGTGGTCAGGAATATCGAAGAGAGTTCCGATACCGACGTTGCCGCCGCTCCGTTGAAGCCGTACCAGCCGAGCCAGAGTATGAACACGCCCAGCGCGCCCAGCGGGATCGAATGACCGGGTATGGCGTTCACCTTGGTCACCTTGCCGTTTTTATCGGTAACATATTTGCCGATGCGCGGTCCGAGAAAGATGGCTCCTATGAGCGCAGCTATGCCGCCTACCATGTGTATGGCGCAGGAGCCCGCGTAATCGTGGAAGCCGAGACCTGCAAGCCAGCCGCCGCCCCAGATCCAGTGTGCTTCTATGGGGTAGATCAGAAGGCTGATAACGCCCGAGTATACGCAATATGCCGAGAACTTGGTCCTTTCGGCCATGGCGCCGGATACTATCGTTGCGGTAGTAGCGCAGAACACAAGGTTGAAAACGAAGTAGCTCGCGTCTGTAAAGCCGTCCGCAGGGGAGGCTATGAACTCCTTAAAGTGTGTGAACAGCTCCAGGTTGGGTATTCCGATCAGGCCGAAGAACGCGTCCTCACCCATCATCAGGGAATATCCGAGCAAAGAGAAAACTACGGTGCCTATGCAGAAGTCCATCAGGTTCTTCATAATGATGTTGCCGGCGTTCTTTGCGCGGGTGAATCCTGTCTCCACCATCGCGAACCCGGCCTGCATCCAGAAGACTAATGCGGCGCCTATCAAAAACCAGAATTCAACTGTCATATGATAATACCTTTTTAACCTTTACTTGACTCCGAACAGAAGGTCTTCGTATGTCGGGAACGGCCAGTAGCTCTTTGCTGTCAGCAGCTCTGCCTTGTCGCAGGGCACGCGCAGTTCGCTCATTACCGGCAGCAACATGTCCCTTACCATCTCGGATTCCTCTATGATATCTTCCGCGTCGTGGATCCTTATTATCGCGGCGTCCAGTTCGTCGGTCTTTTGGTCTATCTCGTCTATGAGCCCGGAGAGCTTCTCTACGAGACCTTTTTCGTAGGAGCAATTAAGCCCGGACGCAACGGCCTTCTTTGCGGAGGCCGCCTTCGCTACGTCAGCGGCATAAGCCTCTATGGCAGGCGCTATCTGAGTACGCGCCATGTCCACCATGGTGTTGGCCTCTATTACCACGCTCTTGCAGTAGTTCTCAAGCATTATGTCGCGCCTGGAGTGCAGTTCCTCTTCGGTGAACACGCCCAGCGAGATCAGCATGTCCGCGTTCTTCTTGTCCAGAAGGTGAGGCATGCAGTCCGCGGTGGTGCGGTAGTTGCAAAGACCTCGCTTTTCGGTGGCTTCCTTGATCCAGGCGTCGTCGTAGCCGTTGCCGTTGAATATGATCCTCTTGTGGTCCTTGATGGTCTTTCTGATCATCTTGTGCAGCGCATCCTCGAAGTCCTTTGCCTTTTCGAGCCTGTCAGCGTAGATGCGCAGGGACTCCGCTACGGCGCTGTTGAGCATTATGTTGGCGCAGGCGATGCTGTTGGAGGAACCGAGCATCCTGAACTCGAACTTGTTGCCTGTAAAGGCGAACGGAGAGGTCCTGTTGCGATCCGTGGTATCCCTGTTGAACTTGGGGAGCACGTCCACGCCTAGCTTCATCTGTGTCTTCTGAGTTCTGGCGTAGGGCTTGTCCTTTTCTATCGCCTCAAGGACTGCGTTCAGCTCGTCGCCCAGGAACATGGATACCACTGCCGGCGGCGCCTCGTTTGCGCCCAGACGGTGATCATTTCCGGCGGTGGCTACGGAGAGCCTCAGCAGATCCTGGTAGTCGTCCACAGCCTTTATAACTGCGCAGAGGAAGAGCAGGAACTGAGCGTTCTCGTAAGGAGTCTCGCCCGGAGACAGCAGGTTCTGACCGCTGTCTGTGGCGATGGACCAGTTATTGTGCTTGCCGGATCCGTTTACGCCCGCGAACGGCTTTTCGTGAAGCAGGCAGACCAGACCGTGCTTAGCGGCGACTTTTTGCATTATCTCCATGGTCAGTTGGTTGTGGTCCGTAGCAACATTGGTGGTGGTGTATATCGGGGCGAGCTCGTGCTGAGCGGGTGCTACCTCGTTGTGTTCTGTCTTCGCGAGGATGCCGAGCTTCCAGAGCTCGTCGTTCAGATCCTCCATGAAGGCCGCTACGCCGGGCTTTATGACTCCGAAGTAGTGGTCATCCAGCTCCTGCCCCTTCGGAGGCTTTGCTCCGAACAGCGTGCGTCCGGTAAAGCGCAGGTCGGGACGCTTGTCGTACATCTCCTTTGTGATAAGGAAGTACTCCTGTTCCGGACCTACTGAAGAGACAACGCGCTTTGCCGTGTCGTTTCCGAACAGGCGGAGTATCCTTAAGGCCTGCTTGCTCAGAACTTCCATGGAGCGCAGCAGCGGGGTCTTCTTATCAAGAGCCTGCCCGCCGTAAGCGCAGAATGCTGTGGGGATGCAAAGCGTCTTTCCTTTTATGAATGCGTAGGAGGTCGGGTCCCATGCGGTATAACCACGGGCTTCGAAGGTCGCCCTAAGGCCGCCGCTGGGGAAGGAGGATGCGTCCGGCTCGCCCTTTATCAGCTCCTTGCCGGAGAACTCCATGATCACGCTGCCGTCCGGGGACTTACTGATGAAACTGTCGTGTTTTTCAGCTGTGATGCCGGTAAGTGGCTGGAACCAGTGGGTAAAGTGCGTAGCACCGCGTTCTACGGCCCAGTCCTTCATGGCTGAAGCAACTGCGTTGGCTACGCTTATGTCCAGTTCTTTTCCTTCGTCTATGGTCTTGCGCAGCGATCCGTACACTTCGGCGGAGAGGTTTGCGCGCATGACGCGGTCATCAAATACAAGGCTTCCAAAATAATCAGATACGGTACTCATTTCTTTTCTCCTTTTCTTTACTTCCGGAATAAATGAATAAAGGCAGAGACTCCTTTCGTGTGAACACAAAAGACGCCTTTGCCTTTTTACTCGTATTCAGTTCCGCAGTCTTTATCAAAAGATAAAGGCGCCTACAAGTCTGCTGACTTATAGACGCCATTGCCTTTATGCAATGCATTATACTCTGATTTTTGGTGCTGTCAACAAGTTTTTTCAGAGCATTTTATTGCGGCAAAACAAATAAAAGAGGTGCAAAGGCTTGACAACGATCCGGACAGGGTGTATTTTACGTGTATAAATTAAGAACTGTTGAAGCAAAGGCGTTTCATCTTTTTGATGAAGCGCGTTTTTTGTTTTATGGAGGCATTTATGGCGGCGTTCGAAAGAGTAAAAAGCGGAATTCCGGAGATGGACCGCACCTTCGATAATATCAGGCTGGGCGACAACGTCGTTTTCCGTGTGTCGGATCTTTCGCAGTTCCGGCTGTTCATGGAACCCTATGTTGATCAGGCTATAAAGGATAAGCGCAGCATCATATATTTCAGATTCGCCAGCCACGAGCCGCTGATAAAGGACCGTCCGGAGGTAAAGACCATAGAGGTCCCGCTTTCCCACAGGTTCGAAACGTTTACTGTGGATATCCATAACATCATAGAAAAAGAAGGCTTCGACGCGTTCTACGTCTTCGATTGCCTTTCCGAGCTGCAGGCGGCGTGGGCTACGGATCTGATGATGGGCAACTTTTTCAAGGTCACTTGCCCCTTCCTTTTCATACTGGATACTGTAGCGTTCTTCCCGATAATACGCGGCAAGCACTCCGTGCAGGCGGTCAATAAGATCCTGGATACCACGCAGCTATTCATAGATGTGTACTCGGACAACAGGAACATTTATGTACGTCCCGAGAAAGTCTGGAACCGCAATTCGGAGACGATGTTCCTTCCGCACATCTACGATCCCGGATGCGGCAGTTTCAGGCCCATTCTCGACGGCGTGCAGTCCAGCAGGTTCTATCAGGCGCTGGGCCTTGCTCAGCGCTCTGCTGAGGAGCAATACTCCGACTCCTGGGACAGGTTCTTCAACCGTGTAAAGCTGCTGAACGAGAGCGGCGCCGACATTGCGGATGACTGCGCCAGGATGTGCGACATTATGATGACCCGCGATGACAAGATGCGTCAGATGGTGAAGAAGCACTTTACCCCGGCCGATTACTTTGCCGTGCGCGATCACATGATAGGCACCGGCATGATAGGCGGCAAGGCCTGCGGGATGCTTCTTGCCAGGGCAATAATACGCAACAACGAGCCGGACATCAGCGACGTTCTGGAACCACATGATTCCTTCTACGTGGGCTCCGACGTCTACTATACCTATATAGTCGATAACGGCCTGTGGGATCTTCGCATTAAACAGCGCACAGACGCTGGCTACTTTGCTCTTGCCGGGGAGTTTTCTGACAAGATCAAAAAAGGCAGCTTCTCCGAGGAGATGCGCCGGCAGTTCATAAGGATCATAGAGTACTACGGACAGGATCCGTACATCATAAGGTCCAGCAGCATACTGGAGGATGGCTTCGGGAACGCGTTCGCAGGCAAGTACGAATCCGTGTTCTGCGCAAACAGAGGGAGCCTGGAGGAAAGGCTGGACGAATTCGAAAAGGCAATAAAAACAGTATACGCAAGTTCCATGGGTCTTTCGGCTCTGGACTACCGCAAAAGGCGCGGCCTGGACAAGCGCGACGAGCAGATGGCGCTGCTGATACAGAGGGTCTCCGGATCCTACTACGGTCAGTATTACATGCCCTGCGCTGCGGGTGTAGGGTATTCGTACAGCCCTTACCGCATAATGCAGGACATCGATCCCGCAGCAGGAATGCTGAGGCTGGTCATGGGCCTTGGGACATCGGCAGTCGACAGGACGGAAGGCTCTTATCCCCGCGTGGTGAATCTGGATAAGCCGGAAAAGACGTCTTATTCCACTTCTGCGGATAAGCACAAGTTCTCCCAGGGCAAGGCGGAAGTCATAAACATGGCGTCGCGTTCGCTGGAGAAGATACCGTTTTATCAGATAGAACCGGTCATACCGGATTATCTGGGCAAAGTCCTGCTGGAGCACGATTACGAGGCCGAAGACAGGCTGCAGGAGCTTGGACGGTGGCAGCCGGTAAGGTTCATATCCTGCAAGGGGCTGGTGGAGAACGGCCAGCTGATGGGGCAGATGCGCCGCATGCTGCGATGCATCCAGGATGAATACGACTATCCTGTGGACACGGAGTTTACCATCAACATCTCCGGGGACGGGGAATATTCCATAGATCTTCTGCAGTGCCGTCCGCTGCAGCTGCAGAAAAGCGGGTCGGCAACCGTCATCCCGGAGGACATTCCGGCGGAGCACATATTCCTCAGCAGCAAAGGCGCTTCGATGGGCATGTCCAGGACTTCGAAGCTGGACACCATAGTATATGTGGACCCGGTGGGCTACTACAACATGCCGTTTAAGAGCAAGCCGTCAGTCGCAAGCCTGATCGGCCGCATCAACTGGTATTACCGCGATGCCGGAAGGCACATGATGCTGATAGTTCCGGGCCGTGTGGGGACATCGTCTCCGGAGCTCGGTGTTCCGACCGCGTTCTCGGACATAAGCGCGTTCGAGGTAATCTGCGAGACGGAAGAGACCAAGGCCGGCTACAACCCGGAACTGTCCTACGGCAGCCACATATTCCAGGATCTTGTGGAGGCGGAGATACTGTACACAGCAGTGTTCAACAACGAAAAGACGCTTAAGTACTCACCGGAGATGCTTAAGGCTTTTCCGGACAAGGTCCGCGAGTTCGAAGGCGGAAAGGAGCTTTCGGACATAGTGCATGTTTACGATGTATCCGGCGCAGACTGCAAAGCCATGAGCGACATGGCCGGCGGGCGCCTTATGATAACGCTTTGAAAGGAGATCGGACTTATGAACAGAGAAGGAGAGATACGCATTCCGTCGGGCTGCGCCATAGCGGCGGTGATCTCCAGAGAAGGAAAGAAGATGTCCGGCGAGATGATCACGCAGGCCATGAAGCCCATGCACGAACGCAGCAACGGTCTTGGCGGAGGCTTTGCGGGTTACGGAATATACCCGGAATACAAGGACTTTTACGCGCTGCACATTTTCTTCGACGACAGGACCACAAGAAAGGACTGCGAGGCGCTGCTTAAGGAATA
This sequence comes from Bacillota bacterium, assembly GCA_017523605.1. Lineage (GTDB taxonomy): Bacteria > Bacillota > Clostridia > Peptostreptococcales > Anaerovoracaceae > RUG13409. The sequence continues at coordinate 14,120 of JAFWVZ010000196.1, forward strand.
CTTCGAGGTCGTCCATTCCGAGCGCATTCCCACAAGGAAGATCCCGGAGATAACCGACGAGCCAATGATATGGCGCTATTTCGTTTCCCCGCTCAGATCCATGCTTTTGGAACTGCAGCTGGACGAAAAAGAGCTGGTGGCGCGCATGGTAATGAAGATCAACACGGAGCTTACCGGCGCCTACGTCTTTTCCAGCGGAAAGAACATGGGTACATTCAAAGCCGTAGGCTTCCCCGAGGACGTCGGCAGGTTCTACATGCTCGAGGACTACGAAGGATATTCGTGGACTGCTCACGGAAGGTATCCTACGAATACTCCGGGCTGGTGGGGAGGCGCGCATCCTTTCACGCTGCTGGACTTTTCTGTGGTCCACAACGGCGAGATCTCAAGCTACGACGCCAATCGCAGATTCATAGAGATGTTCGGCTACAAATGCACGCTCAAGACCGATACGGAAGTCATAACATACATAATGGACTACTTGGTGCGAAGGCAGGGCCTTACGCTTAAGGAGGCCGCCAGCGTAGTTGCAGCGCCTTTCTGGAACACCATCGAAAGGGAATATGATAACGATGACAGACGCGAACAGGAATACCTGAGGACCGTCTTCCCGAGCCTTCTTATAACAGGGCCGTTCTCCATAGTTCTTGGATTTACAGGCGGTCTGATGGCCTTAAACGACAGGCTGAAGCTCCGCTCTATGGTAGTGGGTGAAAAGGACGACCGTGTGTTCATCGCCAGCGAGGAAGCTGCTATAAGAGCCATGGAACCCTACGCGGAGAACATCTGGGCTCCTTCCGGCGGCGAGGCCGTGATAGTTAAAGTAAAGGACGGTGCGTACTGATGGTTACAGACTTCATATATCCTGAATTCGAAGTAATAAGGAACGAAGACCGCTGCATTGCCTGCCGGGTGTGCGAAAGGCAGTGCTCCAACGAGGTGCATCATTTCAGTGACGCGCGCGGAAAGATGGTAAGCGACGAGACGAAATGCGTCAACTGCCAGCGCTGCGTAGCGCTCTGTCCCACA
>JAFWVZ010000197.1 GCA_017523605.1 Bacillota bacterium
ACCCCCTGGGAGTTACCATCTTTCCGTTTATTATCTTCGTAGCGGCGTTGCCTATGAACACCGTTGTGAACATGTCCACCTGAGTGTCCCTCAGCTCCGCCAGAGTCATGGTCTTCTCCGTCTGACCCTCGCGGCCTATGTTGTTGACGGTACCGCACACGGTCTTAGGATCCTTGTGGCGCAGCAGTATGTCGCAGGCCTTCTGAAGATAATCGACGCGCTTGTGGCTGGACGGATTGTAGAGCGCTATGCACATGTCCGCGGAAGCGCAGGCGTCCAGTCTTTTTTCTATCAGTTCCCACGGAGTAAGCAGGTCCGAAAGACTTATCACCGCAAAGTCGTGACCAAGAGCCGCGCCCAGGGCGGCGCCGCCGGAAAGAGCCGCGGTAACGCCGGGGATGACTGAAATTTCAACGTTCTTATATTCCGGGGAGAGCTCGTAGATGAGCCCTGCCATGCCGTATACGCTGCTGTCTCCGGAGCACACCACCGCAACGCTCTTTCCCTCCTGAGCCAGGCGCAGAGCCTCGCGGCAGCGGTCCGTCTCCTGACGCATTCCGTTGTCGAAGAACTCTTTGTCCGGATAGTGAGGCACCACCAGTTCTATGTATTTCTTGTATCCTACGATGACGTCCGCCGCCATAATTGCCTCGTCCGCCTCGAAGGTCATCCCGGAGAACTTTCCGGGACCTATTCCTACAACTACACACTTACCCATTTGTATATCCTTTCTCTTGCGATCCGGCGCTGCCGGTCAGTCGTTCCAGGTAAGCGCAGGCTCCTTTATCGCCAGCGCCATGGTTATGCCGTTTCCGGCTTCTTTCTTGTTTATAAGGCGTCCGCCGGAGGCCAGCACCGCCGCCCTTTCGCAGACGTTGTCCACTCCGGTTATCTTCTTTACGAACTCGGAGCCGGAATAATCGCCGGGCACTGCCGTAAGCTCGCCCGCGGTGTACGTAAGGAACGGGAAACCGTGCCTCTTGCAGAACTCCACGAGCGCCGGCTCGTCCTTTTTAAGGTCCAGGCTCGCAGCCTGAAACACCGCCAGCTTGTGGACTCCGCTCTTAGCAAGTACAGCCTCGAAGGCCTCCTCCAGCGCGTCCAGTTCTATGTTTCTGTGGCATCCAACGCCCAGCGTCACCACCGGCGGCACCAGCCGCAGAGCGTCGCTGTTTCCGCGCGAACGGTGCGACACCAGAATGTCGTAACCTGTGTCCGCGTACTCCAGGCACGGCGGCAGATCGCCTTCTATCTCGTAAAGGCTCTTTATCTTTAGCTTTTCGCCGGCAAGTATGCGCGAGGACACCCACTTTATCTTTTCCGGGTTTGCGACCAGCAGCCCCTGGGATCTTGCCCAGTCGTCCGCGGCAAACAGCCCGTTGATGTCCGTAGCGGTAGTTACCACAGGCAGAGCTCCTATCGCCCTGCCTATCTTTACGGCAAGGTCGTTGGCTCCGCCCAGATGTCCGGACAGCAGCGGTATGGAATATGTCCCCAGCTCGTCTATCACTATTATCGCCGGATCCACGGTCTTCTTGCGCACATAGGGAACTATGGCTCTTACGGCTATCCCGCAGGAACCTATGAATATCAGTGCGTCTGAGTCCGGCCAGGCTTTTTCCGTCCAGGCGGACAGGCCGCCTTCAGGGCAGCGCTCCAGCTCGAATTCCACAGGTTCTTTTCCCAGCGGTCCTTCCTTAAGCTTAAAGGAAAGATCCATGCCCAGATCCATGCCGCGCTTGGAGAATGCTATCGCGCGGATGATCATTTGCTTGCCTTTCTGAACTCTGTGGAGAAGTCAGGAGCGTAGAGCCTGGACAGCTCGTAATCGCTTCCCAGGCAGTCTCCGATCACCATCAGAGCGGTCTTTGTAATGTTGTTCTTTGCGGCGGTCTCGGCCAGCGTAGCAACGGTGCAGCGGCAGACCTTCTCGTCCGGCCAGGTGGCCTTGTAGACGACGGCCGCCGGGGTGTCGGGCTCGTATCCGCCCGCGATCAGTTCCGCGGAAAGCTCCTTAAGAAGTCCGGTGGAAAGGAACACCACCATAGTAGCGTGATGAGCCGCGAAGCTGCGGATGCTCTCTCTTTCCAGCACCGGCGTACGGCCTGCCATGCGGGT
>JAFWVZ010000013.1 GCA_017523605.1 Bacillota bacterium
AGGTAGTAGTTCATCATGGAGAACATACCCTTCTTCATCTCGCCGCCGTACCAGGTGTTGAGTATTACCTGTTCTCTGGAGCTTACGTTGAAGGCTACGCAGGTCTCGGAGTTGAGGCCCAGCTCCTTGTAGTTGGCTACCTTAGCCTTGGAAGCGGTGTATACGAAGAAGTTCGGCTCGAAGTTCTCAAGCTCCTCAGCGGTGGGCTGGATGAACATGTTCTTTACGAAGTGAGCCTGCCAGGCGACTTCCATTACGAAGCGCACTGCCATGCGGGTGTCCTTGTTGGCGCCGCAGAAAGCGTCCATAACGAAGAGCCTCTTGCCGGAGAGCTCCTTCTGGGCAAGATCCTTAACGATGGCCCAGGTCTTTTCGTCCATGGGGTGGTTGTCGTTGGGATACTCCGGAGTGGTCCACCAAACGGTGTCCTTGGAGTTAGCATCCATTACGATGTACTTGTCCTTGGGCGAACGTCCGGTGTAGACGCCTGTCATTACGTTTACGGTGTCCAGCTCGGTAAGGGTACCTACGTCGAATCCGGTAAGGCCTTCCTTCATTTCTTCCTCGAAGAGGAATTCATAAGACGGATTGTGGATGATTTCGGTTGCACCGGTGATTCCGTACTTGCTGAGATCGATCTTTGCCATTATAGTTCCTTTCCTTCCCGCGCAGCTGCGCAATTATATCTTTACTCTTCTGTGAAGATGTATTTGACGTTGAATCCTCTGGGGTCTGTGTGCTCTATGCACAGGTCGCCGTTTTCCAGCGTTTCCGCGTTAAGCTCGCCGTGCGGCTCCAGTTTCCTTACGTAAGCCACAGGATCGTCCGTAGTTACGGTGCGGATCTCGCACTTTACCGGCGACTGGCCTCCGCAGGTAGGCTGACGCCTTTCGATAACCAATTCGTAGTTCTTCATATCGTCCTCCGGATAAGTCCAAAGGCAGGGGCCGTTTGCCCCGCCCAATAAATTATTATACTACATCTGCCGGCCGATTTGCATAATCGTTATTTGTTTGACCTGAAAAATGACCTGCAAGTGCGCAGGTCCTTTGCAGTAGGTGCTGTCTGGCAGATCTGCCGTTCTTTTAACTGCAGTAGCGGTTGTCAGGGCCGATCTGCCGTTCTTTTAACTGCAGGGTATGCTTCAGGCCTGTTACCGCGCAACAATAAGCCCCAGATCCAGCACCGCTTTGCGGAGAGCTTCGTTGGCCTCCGGCGTAAGGTGGATCTGGTCCGCCAGGAACATCTTGCCGCGGTCCGGCTTCCAAGTTTTAGTATATATAAGGCTGCCGTCCGGCGCCACCGTGCCCGTTCTGCCGGGCGTTACCAGATACAGCTTCCTTTCTCCGCATAGCTCCGCTATCTGCTTAAGCTCCTCCTGAGTCGGCTGAGCGGTATCGTCCAGAAGCAGGACTATCTTGTCCGCAAGCGAAAGGCTTCCCATGGCGCTCTTTATGTCCGCCTTAAGGGCCTCCGCGTCGAACTTGGCGTAGGTCCTGAACGTCCCGTGGGCGAAGTCCGGTTCTATTAACGGATAAACGTTGGTAAGCAGGTCATTTCCGAAGAAGGATACCATCTGGCTTCTGTAGGTCTCGTATTCGGCCTCGGCCTGAGCCTTTTTCTGGCGCCACTCTTCCAGATAGGGCCTGCTTACTGCGTCCAGAACGGCAGCGGAGAACGCTTTCCGGCCTGCATCCGTAAGATGTATGCCGTCCGCCACGAAATATTCCGGATGGCCGCTGCTTATGCATAGCCAGTCTACTATGGTAAGGTTGTCGTACTCCTTGGCCAGCTCCTCTATGGCTCTGTTGGAATAGTCCGTCTTGGGGTTGGTATTGGTGAGCCAGTACACGCGTTTGCCTTCAAGCATGTCCATGGCGTGCTCTTTTACCTCGAACGGACTGTCGCCGTTTGCCCCGAAGTTTACGACTATCGTGTCCGCCAGAAGATCGTTGTTCTTGAGCCTTCCCAGAATGTCCGGAAGTACCCACGCCGTGCGGGATTTTGCAGCGTCGAACCAGCCGTTGGGGAAGGTAGTCATAAGCTCTTCCAGCGCGCCCAGCATTACGGAATCGCCGATGCACACGATAGGCATCTCCTTTACCGCGGCAAGCACTTTTTCCTCGCCGCCGTCGAAGCTCTCCAGAAGCTCCGCCCACTCGTTCTCCTCCGTGCGGCTCTGATCCGCGATCTGCGCCTGGCGGGCTTCCATCTCGCGGGCGTTCTCCTCCAGCATCCGCTCCAGATCGGCCATCTCCTGGGTGTGATCTTCTGCAACTGAAAAATAGTAACCGCCTCCGGCCGCTGCAAGCAAAAGGACCGCAAGCGCTGCAATTTTAAGGCCTCCCGGCTTTCTGCCCTTCTTAAGGTGCAGGCCATAATGCATAATGAAGGCGATCAGCAGCGTTGCGGCTATCGTTCCGACGGTAAGCAGCGTTTTGTCCGCAGTCTTGGAGAACAGCTCCGCTGCAAGGAATATCAGCGGGTACTGGACCAGATATATCTCGTACGAAGAGTCCGCAATGAAGCCCAGCACTCCGTGCGCCGAAGCCTTTTCGTGCCTGGACTCCGTGGTGCAGGCGTAACTGACCAGCCTTGCGCTGATAAGCGTTACAATAAGGAATGCTGCCGTAAGCAGCTTGGAATCACTGTCGATCAAAACGTTGATCGCAACAAATATGATCAGGTAAACCGAAAAGACCTTTGCGGACGCACTGCTGCCCCTGAGAGCCTTCGGAACCAGCGGACCGATATACTGCTCCGCAAACCCAAGCGCCACGCCAAGAAACAGCGCAAACGCTCTTGCAAAGCTGTGATAGTACGCCGCCGTTATCTGCTCCTGAGCGATAAGCCTCGCAAAATACCAGAAGCTAGCCATGCAGACCGCCAGCGGAACAATGCACGCAAGCGCCCTGCTTACTTTCTTGCCGATGAACTTAAGAGCCACGAAAACGATCGGGAATATAAGCTCGAACTGCAGCAGTATCGCTATGTACCAGAAATGTATGAACGGCGAATCCGTGTGCCTTGCAAAGTAGTCCTGACTTGCCGCTATCTGCCAGAAGTTGTTGTACCCAAGCAGCACAGACGTAGTCTCCGGCTTAAGGTTGAGCCAGTTTATCTGCGGCAGCAGGGACACCACGCCCACGGTGATCAGCACCACCACCAGAAGCGGCAGATATATGTTCAGAAGCCGCTTAAAATAATGCTTCAGGATGTTGAACTTCTCCTGACGGAACGCGGATCTTACGCCCAGGTAGCCGCTGAGCACGAAGAACGTGCAGACAGCAAAAAATCCGCCGCCGAGCAATCCCATATGATAAAGCAGGACTGCCGCGCAGCAGACTATTCTCAGCATGTCTAGTCTAATATATCTAACGTTTGTTTGATTCAATTGGACGTTTCTCTTTTTCCGAATATTTTACCCAGGAGTTTTACGACCTGGCCCACAAGTACCGCCGCTATCACCGTGCCTTCGCGCACGACCACATTTTCCGTAAACGACTTAAAACCTCCCAGGAACACAAGCTGCAGGACCAGCGCACAGAACACAAAGGTGCAGTCTACCATGGTCTTGCAGTCCCCGAAGTTCTTGCCGGTTACTTCTGCAATGGCCCTCCCGAGGCCGTCCGTAGGCATAAGGACCCACATCACGCGGCTGTAAAGGAACACCCCGAAGCTTAAGATCGAGATCCCTATTATGAAGCACAGGAGCTTCATGGGGTAAGTCTCCGGTCTGGGCACGCCCGCAAGAAGATGTCCGAACGTTCTGGGATCCGTTCCGAAGAAATCGATCACCCATCCGAACGCTATGCTCAGCGGGATCCCAAGAACGTTAACCGGCTTGAACCTTTTGCGGAGTATCAGCATCTGCACCAGGACCATGCCTATGCATACTATGGTGGTAGCCGTGCCGAGCGACAGGCTTGTTACCGCTTCTATGGCGCGCGGAAACGAGCTGGTAGGAGATATCCCTATCTGCGCAAGTTTGGTGGTGTTGATCCCGATCGCGATAAAGATGATCCCGAGTATGTACGATACCGCTTTGGTCGCTGTGTTTTTCCGGCTTGGCTTGACGTCCGTCATTTCGTTTCGTCCATGTATCGGCTTTGTGTGTTTATCATATTATTTTACCATAGCAATATGGCAAAGACAAACCCGGACAACGTTATGTCCGGGTGATTATCGATAAACTGTTGGTCGTTTTTCGTCTGCAAAGCTGATTCCACGGTGCATACAGCGGACCGGCCGGCTACTTCCCTAATTCCAGCGTCCGCTCGTACGCGGCCTTAACGGCCTCCATTACCGCCGAGCGCAACGAGTACTCCTCCAGCACGGCAACCCCTTCTATGGTGCTTCCCTTGGGAGAGCACACGTCCGCCTTAAGCTTGGCAGGCTCCGCGCCGCTTTCCAAAGCGTATTTTGCGGATCCCAGAACGGTCTGCTCCGCAAGAAGCTTGGCCTCGTCGCGGGTAAGGCCCGCGCGCACGCCGCCGTCGATCAGCGCGTCTATGAACATGTACACGAACGCCGGACCGCAGCCGGACACAGCGCAGCCCGCGTCGATCTTGCTTTCCGGAATCGTAAGCAGCTTGCCTGCCGGCGCGAACATCTTAAGCACTGCGTCCATGTCTTCTTTCTTTGCAAAAGCACCCGCTGAGCAAAGGATGACGCCCTCGCCGCTTGCGCAAGGCGTGTTGGGCATTATGCGCACCACCGGTACATTGCCAAGAGCGGCCTCTATCGCGGAGGTCTTAATACCTGCGGCCATGCTTACTACTACAAACCGGTCCGTCCTCTTTGCGAGCGGCTCTTTTATGGTCTGAAGCAGCGACGGCAGCGCCTGCGGCTTTACGCCGAGCACCACAATGCCGCATTTTTCAACGATCTCCGCGATTCCGGATTCTCTGCAACTGTTTTCCAGTAACAGCTTTCCGGTCTTTTCCGGGTGTTTATCGAACACGTATACGCTGCTTCCGCCAAGCGCCTTGGCCGCCACAGCAGCCAGCACGCCGCCCATGTTGCCGCATCCTATGAAACCTGCTTTTATATCCTGTGCCATCTTATCCTCCCGACCGGCGAAGCCGGTGCATCCGGTAGTTTTACTGCCCTTTTCCCCGGGCCTCAGCGGATCTGCCCGCTGCCCTCGATCGTGTTATCAGCGGATCTGGCCGCTGCCCTCGATTATGTATTTGTACGTGCAGAGCTCCGCAAGCCCCATGGGGCCTCTGGCATGAAGCTTCTGCGTGGATATACCCATCTCGCAGCCGAGCCCGAACTCGCCGCCGTCCGTAAAGCGTGTGGACGCGTTAACGTACACCGCTGCTGAATCCACGTTCTTAACAAAGTAGTCCGCAGCGGCCCTGTCCTCCGTTATTATGGCGTCGCTGTGGTGCGTAGAATGCTTCTGAATGTGCGCAGCCGCCTCCTCCACGCTTCCGACTATGCCGACCGCCAGTATGTAGTCCAGAAACTCAGTGTCGAAATCTTTGGGCCCTGCCGGAGTACCGTCTATTATCTTTGCAGCCTCTTCATCCAGCCTCAGTTCCACCGGGACCAGCTCTGCAGCCTTTCTGGCGTCCCTCAGCCTTTCGGAGACCATAGGCAGGAACCTTGCCGCTGCAGCCCTGTTTACAAGCAGCACTTCCTCCGCGTTGCAGACGGACGGCCTGCTGGTCTTGGCGTTCTCTATTATCCTTACTGCCTTGTCCAGATCCGCTGAAGCATCCACGTAGATGTGGCATATTCCGGTGCCTGTCTCTATGCAGGGGACCTTGGCGTTCTCCATGCAGCTTCTTATAAGCCCCGCGCCGCCTCTGGGAATAAGAAGGTCTATCTGACCCTCTGCCTGCATAAGCTCCAACGCGCTGGCCCTGGAAATGTTCTCCACCAGACCCACAAGATCCGCCGGAAGGCCTGCGTCCTCCAGACCTTTCTTTAAAGCCGCGGTTATGGCCAGGTTGGACCTGAACGACTCCTTGCCGCCCCTAAGCACCGCCGCATTGTCGGATTTTACCGCAAGCGACGCCGCGTCCGATGTAACGTTGGGCCTGCTCTCGTAGATTATGGCTATTACGCCCAGCGGGACCGC
>JAFWVZ010000198.1 GCA_017523605.1 Bacillota bacterium
GATGAACATGCAGAGCAGGAACATGATGGCGGTAACGACGGAGGTAAGTCCGGTGCGGCCGCCTGCCTCCACTCCGGAAGCGGACTCGATGAAGGTGGTAACGGTGGAAGTACCGGTGACGGAGCCTGCAACGGTTCCGATAGCGTCGGAGAGCAGAGCTTCCTTCATCTGCGGCATGTTGCCGTTCTTATCGAGCATGCCGGCGCGGTCCGCAGTGCCTACCAGCGTTCCGATGGTATCGAACATATCGATGATGCAGAAGGTGATGACCAGGGTGATGATCGTGAACCAGCCGATCTGAGTAAACCCGTTAAAGTCGAGCTTGAAGAGCGTCGTCTTTGCCATGTCCGCGAACGGCGGCAGGAAGGACGCGGTAGCAAGCCCCGCGAACGGGTCTGCCTTGAGGAAGATCGCTTGGCCTGCCCAGTGGATGATGGAGGCCACGATCATGCCGATAAGCACGGCGCCCTTAACCTTCTTGTGCGCAAGTGCTACTATAATGAACAGACCGACGAACATAGTAACAACTGCCAGCACCATTGCGGCGTATCCGGAGCCCATGGCTTCCTTTGCGGATTTCGCGGTGAGCGCTCCGAAGAAGTCCCTCATTGCGAAGAACGGGCCGCCGGTCTCGGAATAGATTCCGGCGTTGGAGCCAAAGCCTATGTTCATGAGCATGAGGCCGATGGCAGGGCCGATGCCCAGGCGCACTCCCAGAGGAATTGCCTCTACGATCTTTTCACGGACGTTGAAAATCGACAGGATGATGAAGATGACGCCTTCAACGAGGATCAGCACCAGCGCCGACTGGAACGACTGCAGGTAGCTCATGCCGGTTATCGCGGCGAAGTTGGCGACTACTACGGCAAAGAACGAGTTGAGCCCCGTGCCTGGCGCCATGGCGAACGGCTTGTTGGCCAGGAACGCCATGCACAGCGTACCGATAGCCGACGCGATGCAGGTTGCAAGGAACACGCCGTTCCACAGATCCTGCCCCATCGCGCCAAAGCCCGTAAGAAGGTTGGGGTTCAGAGCGATGATGTAGGCCATGGTCATGAAGGTCGTAAGACCCGCAACGATCTCGATCCTGACCGTGGTCTTGTTTTCTTTCAGCTTAAATAGTTTCTCCATGATGATTTCTTTGATCTCTCCTTTATATATAATTGAGAAATAAGGACCGATGCTAATGTGACAGAGAACCGTCCCCCTGTCATAGTTATTCTTTGGGCTTGCCGTCTGAGCCGAACAGCGGCAGCTTTCCGAGATACTTGATGTTGAAGCGCTCGCCGGCGTCGCCTTCGGCAAATACCGTTACGCGGCCGGTGACTTTTCCGCCCGCAAGCTCCACGAGGTGCTCCATGGCCATCAGCGAACCGCCTGTCGACACCACGTCATCGATGATGAGGATGCGCTTGCCTCTGATCTTGTCGGCGTCTTCCTTGCCGAGGTACAGCACCTGGGTGCCGCTTGTTGTGATGGAATGGTCCTCGACGTGGATAGGATCCGTCATGTAGGCCTTTTTAGCCTTTCTTGCGACGAAGTAAGTTTCGGCGCCGGACTGGCGCGCCATCTCGTGGATGAGCGGGATGCTCTTGGCCTCAGCGGTGAACATGTAATCGTAATCCTCGCGCGGGACGAGCTTTAAAAGTTCCCTTGCGCAGGCCACGGTGACCTCCGCGTCGCCGAAGCAGATGAACGCAGCGATGTACAGATCGTCGGCCACTTTGCAGAGCGGCAGCTCCCTGCGCAGCCCTGCTATTTCTACAGGATAAGTCATGATTTTCAGACTCCTTTCGCATATAAAAAATACATATTTATTATACCACCTGCGCGGACAAGGCGTCAATTACGGCCTTGCCCGGAAGCGCCGCAATACCGTAAAAAACAAGCATTTTACGCTGCAAAACAGCTGTTTGACAATCGGTTCAAATTATGTATAATAACTATACTAATGAAAAGAACGGAATTATTGAGAACTGAATATCAGTTGCAGGCCCATCCGGAGGGCGGCTGGTTCGCGGAAGTGTTCAGATCTGAGGCAAAACAGGGGAAAAGGCCCTTCATGGGCAGCATATATTTCCTGCTGGACGGCCCGGAAATATCGCACCTCCACCAGATCGACTGCGAGGAGATCTGGTACTACCACGAAGGCTGCGGACTGAAGATAACGGTGATAGAGGGGCCTGTTGTGCAGACACTGCTTCTTGGAGCCGATGCCTCTGCCGGCCAGAAAGTCATGGCCGTCATTCCAAAAGGCGCCATCTTCGCCGCCGAGAACATCGACCCCGCCGGCTATACCTTCATGTCCTGCGCCACCGCGCCTGCCTTCAGATACGAGGGCTTCCGGCTGGTGAAAAAGACCGAATTAAAGGCGCTTTGCAGCAAAGCCTGCGGCGGACCCGATCTGGCACCCGACTACGAAACACTGGAGCATCTGGCTTTCGAATAGCAAACGAGGAAAACGATATGAAACGCAAAACTATACAGACCCTGGCGGTCCTGATGGCCCTGGCTATGGCGCTGGCCGTACTTACAGGCTGCGGAGGAAACAACGCAAACAACAGCGCACAGGAAAACAACACGGCGCCCGCAAACAACGCAGTACCAGCCAACAATACAGAGCCGGCAAACACGACTCCGGCCAACAACACGGAGCCCGGCAACAACTCGAACAACGTCAGCCC
>JAFWVZ010000199.1 GCA_017523605.1 Bacillota bacterium
CCGGAAGGAATAGCGTCAGATGTACTCTTTTAAGATCGAAATTGCAGGTTTCTGCATACGCTGCGAAGTCAGCTTCGAATATTCATACAAACTGTGCCGGGACTATCTTACCGGCAGAGACGAGGAAATGTCAGTCCGCATCACTGCAGAAGACATTAAATCGGAAACGAAACGCAACGATGAGTGCGGGCAGTACCCGCATTCCGAAGCTTTCATCGAATCCCTCGCGCTATACCGCAAGATCTGTTCACTGCTTGCATTAAAAGACACGGTACTTATCCACGGGTCTTCTCTTATGACGGACGGCGCAGGCGTACTGTTCTGTGCCCCGAGCGGTACCGGCAAAAGCACGCACACCAGGCTGTGGAGGCAGGTGTACGGGGATAAGATCATCATGGTAAACGATGATAAACCGCTGGTGAGGATGCTCGACGGTACTCCGATGATCTACGGCACACCCTGGAACGGAAAACATCGTCTGGGGACAAACATGTCGGCGCCGCTGAAAAACATATGCTTCCTGCAGCGCGGAGAGCAGAACGTGATAACTGAAGTCGACCGCGCAAAGGCACTGCCGACTCTGCTTCGGTACACTTTCCGGCCCGATGATCCGCCGGAGACCATGGCGATGCTGGATACCGCCGAAAAGATCTCAAAAAACGTCAGATTCTGGGATCTTGCATGCAACATGGATCCGGAAGCCGCAAAAGTGTCTTACGAAGGCATGATCGGAAAATAAGGCAAGCCGGATGATAGTAATTCAAAAACACACAAAAAGACCACGCAGCAATGCGTGGTCTTTCATTTTGTTTTAATGCATAGTCTCGGTAAACGTGTATGCTGTGAACAGCCGGATCTGCCGCCCTACAGCATACTTACGGCGCCTACGGGACAAACATCTCTGCAGCTGCCGCAGCTTAAGCATTTCGACGCGTCTATGTAGTACGGCACGCCGTCGTGGACTATGCAGTCCGCCGGACACACGTACAGACACTTTCCGCAGCCTATGCAGATGCCTGTAACGGCGTACTCGAAGTCCGGAAAAGACACCGTCGGGGCATCCTTGTTTCCGGTCTGATTATTATTTACATAATCTTTTATTGTGTCGACTTTATTATTTTCCATGTTCCGGACGCCGATGTTCAGACGGTCCCTGAATAAAAACGCTTATTCCTTGGGCTTTCCGTCTGCGCCGAACAGGGGCAGCTTACCCAGATACTTAATGTTGAACCTCTCGCCTGCGTCGCCCTCGGCAAACACGGTAACACGTCCGGTAACGGTGCCGCCGGCAAGTTCCACAAGGTGCTCCATGGCCTTGAGCGATCCGCCGGTGGATACTACGTCGTCCAGGATAAGGATGCGCTTTCCCTTAATGATCGCTGCGTCGTCGCTGCCCAGATACAGAGTCTGGGTGCCGCTGGTGGTTATTGAATGATCCTCAACGTGTATGGGATCCGGCATGTAGACCTTCTGTCTCTTCCTTGCCACGAAATACTTCTTGGCGCCGGACTGGCGGGCCATCTCGTGGATAAGAGGAATGCTCTTGGCCTCTGCGGTAAACATGTAATCGTAATCCTCCGGCGGGACGAGCTTTAACAGCTCCCTTGCGCAGGCTACCGTAACCTCCGCATCTCCGAAACAGATGAACGCAGCTATGTAAAGGTCGTCCGCGACCTTGCAGAGCGGTAATTCTCTGTGGAGTCCTGCTATCTCTACCGGGTAAGTCATGATGTAACTCCTTTCATTTGCACCCGCGGCTTTATCCGGCGCTGTAAACGCCGCCGCGGTCTATTTTTCAAAAAGCTTTAAAAGCTTCATTTTGAACTTGCTTTTTTCGCCTGTGTACGGATGTTCCCGCAGAGGCAGGTTGAACCTTGTCTTTCCGAACAGCACCGTGGACGGATGGGTAAATTCCCTGAACCCCCACTCTCCGTGGTAAGTGCCTATGCCGGAATGGCCCGTGCCGCCGAACGGAACGCCCTTTACCATAAGGTGCAGGCAGACTTCGTTGACGCAGCCTCCGCCGTACTGCTGGGAAGACATTACTTTCTTTGCCCAGGCCTTGTCCTTCGTAAACAGATACAGCGCCAGGCCGTGCTCGCGGTCCGCGACCGTGTCCAGAAGGCTGTCCACCTCAGCATCCTTAAACGTTACCACGGGAAGCAGCGGACAGAACAGCTCGTGCTTTACTATGTCCTCGTCTTTGCGCACCGGATACACGATGGTCGGCTGGAACTTGAGGACCTTTGGATCCCCTTTTCCGCCGAACACGATGCGTTCCTTGTACTTTTCCGCTTCGGCTGCGCATTTATTATACGCTTTTTCCGAGATCAGTCGAGGGTATTCCTCATTTTTCAGCGCATCCTCCCCTATCTGCCTTTCGAATTCCTTCTTAAGCTCTTCCACGAAGCGGTCCGTGACCTCTTCTGCAACGGCCGCCTGATTTACGTTTATGCATATCTGGCCGCTGTTAAGGAGCTTAAAGAACGCGATCTTCCTTGCCGCGTCCTTAAGATCCGCGTCCTTGCGTATTATGGCCCAGTTGCCGGTCTCTCCGCCCAGCTCCAGCGTTACCGGGGCCAGATTCCTTGAGGCCATCTCCATTACATGTCTTCCGACGGCCGGCGAACCTGTGTAGAAGATCTTGTCGAAACGCTGCTCAAGGCAGATGTCCGCAACATCGTGACCGCCGTCGATCACAGTGCAGTACTCCGGCGGGAAGGTGTCCGCTATCAGCTCCTGCAGTGCTTTTGTGCACGCGGGAGACTTGGAGCTTGCCTTTATCACCGCGGTGTTTCCGCCCGCGATGCTTGCCGCCAGCGGCCCCAGAGCCAGAAGCACCGGGAAGTTGAACGGACTTATTATGAGCGAAGTGCCGTAAGGCATCTTGTATACTTTAGTGATGACGCTCGGAAAGCATGTAAAGCCGCTGAAATGGTTCTCCGGCCTTGCCCATCTGCGGACGCCCGCGATCGCCTCGTTTATCTCCAGGATGGTGCTGCCGACGTCGCAGAAAAAGCCTTCCGCCTCGCTGCGCTCCAGATCCGCCTTAAGTGCCTGTATCAGCTGCGGCTCGAATTTAAGCACGGCAGCCTTAAGCTTTTTCAGCTGCTCCCTGCGCCAGGAAACGTCAAGAGTCTTTCCGCTGCGGAAGAAACTCCTCTGCTGTTCAACTATGGTATGGATCTGCTCCCTCTGCTGTTCCACTGTGATGCGGCTCTGCTCCCTCTGCTGCTCACTGTGCTGAGGCTCTGCACCATCTTCTGCTGATGCAATCTCTGACAAATGCCGTGCTGACATCCTGCTTATATATAATAACACAGCGCGGGGCCGGATGCCTCTGTTTTTCAGACCATAAAAATCTGTATCGACAGCTTTTTCTTCGGGAATTCATCCCTTTTCACATAATAAAACAATATGGGATCACTATAATCTGCATAAAAAGGTCAAATTCAGACAATTATCGAGTCAGATTGCGCCCAAAAGACATTTATTGAATGATTTGGGACGAAAAACAGCATGAAAAACTTGTAAAATGTGCAAAAAATGAACATAAGATGATCCCGATCGATGAATATCATGGTAATTGGGTGCATTTAATGAACTCTACAGGCCAAAATGAACACAAGCCCAAGTTATTAACGGCTCTATACCTGTAACTCTATGCCTGTGATATAATGCTTTTATGTTCAACGGACTGCACTACAATTCAATATCTTCGTATCTTAAAGAGAAGTTCGGCTGCAAGGTGGTAAAGCTGTCGCTTGACGCAGGTCTTACCTGCCCAAACAGAGACGGAAGCAAAGGCTTCGGCGGCTGCACTTTCTGCTCGGACAGCGGTTCCGGGGATTTTGCCGGGACCATAGAACAGCAGCTTGCTTCAGTCTCCCGGAAATGGCAGCGCGGCGACACACCGCTTTCAGCGGGTACTGCGGAAAAGGAAGCTCCGGACCTGAAGTACATCGCGTACTTCCAGAA
>JAFWVZ010000200.1 GCA_017523605.1 Bacillota bacterium
CTGCGTGGCGAAAGTACCGCTGCCGTTGCCCAGCACCAGTACGGAGAAGTCTTCCTTTTTCTCCGTGTCATTTTCGTATACGCCGGCCATTACAGGAGCCGCCATGGCGTAGTCGTAGTACATACCGGTAAGTCCGCCGTCCTTCTGGTAGACGGACTGCACGCCGAACAGCACGTTGGTGGACAGGATGACGCTCTTGTCATCCTCGCGGACCTGAAGGTAGTTGTATATGGACTCGCCTTCGTAGGTAAGGTCCTTCTCCCAGAAAGCAAAGTTCCCGGACCAGCCGAAAACGCAGCAGACCACGAACAGTATTATGCCTACGATCGTCCTTACCGGAGAGACTTTAGAAGAAATAAAGTAGATGACGCAAAGCGCAAGAAGTATGCCCGCAAAGATCAGGAACGTGACTGCAGTTCCAACGCTTGGTATGGTAACGAAGGTAGGAAGGAACGTTCCGATTATGCTGCCTACTGTGTTGCAGGCACCCAGCCTTCCCACCACCTTGCCGCTGTCCGAAAGGCTTCCTATGGTATAAGCCGCAAGGCTCGGAGTTACTGTCCCCAGAAGGAACAGCGGGAACACGAATACCACCATGGCGCTTACGAACGCCGCGATCACAAGGAAGTTGGCGTTTACGGTAAAGATGACGAGACCGGATATCCCTATGATGATGTATTTGCCTACCACAGGGATAGCAGCTATCCATATCGCCGCTACAAGCATGCGTCTGTAGAGCTTGTCCGGGTTGGGATCTTTGTCGGCCGAACGGCCTCCGTAGATGTTGCCCAGAGCCATGGCTATCATTACAGTGCCGATGATTATCGTGTAAACGATCTGGGACGAACTGAAATACGGCGCCAGGAGCCTGCTTGCGGCAAGCTCCACCGCCATTACGGACATACCTGCGAAGAATTCGGTCAGGTACAGGTACAGTTTGTTGCTCAGTATCTTACGCATTTCGGTTTTATTGTTTAATTGCGTCCAGGTCGGTACTTATCCGCCGGACACGCCTCCCGGCTTGGCGGGGGCCCTCCCAGCGGTACTAAGCTCCGTCTGCGCATGGATGCTTGCCGGTCGCTAAGGACCGGGTTCCCCGACAGTCCTTCGGATAAGCACACGACCGGGCCGCATCATCAACAGATCAAAGCTGCCTGCTCATGAATACGCTGCCGTCCGCCAGCCTGTGCCACTCCAGAAGGCCGTTCTCCATGGTCATGTAGCTGTGCGCGGAGCCGCCTTTGGGTATCGAGACAGATCCGGGATTGCAGTAGATGTAGCCGTTGTGGTCCTCGCATGCTGGCACGTGGGTGTGGCCGTGCAGAAGGACGTCTATTCCGGACAGCGGCGGAAGATGCCCTGTGTTGTAGTGGTCCCCGTGAGTGGCGAATATAAGCTTTCCGCTGTCCACTATCTGCATGTACTCCGCAAGTATGGGGAATTCCAGCACGCACTGATCCACCTCGGCGTCGCAGTTGCCGCGCACGCAGAGGATCTTATCCTTATAGGCGTTGAGCATCTCGAACACCTGCATGGGACCGTATAATTCCGGCAGCGCGTTGCGGGGACCGTGGTAGAGTATGTCCCCCAGAAGCAGTATCTGATCCGCCTTTTCGGCGTCCGCCCGCTTAAGGAACTGTTTTGTGAATTCGGCCGACCCGTGAAGGTCCGAGCCTATTATCCATCTCATGTGTTTTATCTGAATATCTTATTATGAAACCGCGTCCGGGAGGATCAGCCCTTGTCGAACTTCTCCTTGCCCTGTTTTCTTATCAGGTGCTTGGCGCGCTGCTGCGCGGATATCTTCTTTGCAGTGGAAGGCTTCATTACGGAATATCCCATGCGGCCTATGCGCTCCTTTGGAGCCGCATAGTAGCTGCCGTGGATGAGGCTTACCAGCTTAAGCTTTTCGAACATCGCGCGGCCTTCGCCGTTTATTATGCTGTCGTCCACCCTGACATTGACTATGTCCGCAAGGAACATGTCGTGAGAGCCCAGGGACTTTACTTCGAACACCTTGCATTCCAGCTGCACCGGGCTCTCCTTTATGGCCGGACACGAGACTTTTTCGGCCGGCTCCGGTGTAAGCGTAAACTCCAGAGAACCGTCCGGACCGCTTTTAAGGCTGTGCTTTCCGAACTTGGTCTCCTTGCTTCCGCTTACGCAGCCGCACCAGTCCATGGCAGCAGCCAGAGTCTCCGGAACAAGATTTATCACGAATTCCCCGCTCTCCTTTACTATGTCGTGCGAATGCCTTCTGGGCGTTATGCTTACATATGTACGTGGAGGATCGGAATTGATGATCCCTGTCCAGGCTATGGTTATTATGTTGTCCGTACCGTCAGCTAAGCTTCCGCAGCTCACCATTACGGCAGGCAGCGGCGCAAGCATGGAGGACGGCGCAAACGATCTTTTAGACATAACGTCGGCCTTTCGTTTCTTACTGCCGGATCAATGTGTCTTCCGGTCTATGATGCCCGGATCGTATTTGGAAAAACGTATCATCTGGGAAGACCAGATGCCGAAATGCCCGGAAAAAAGATACGTTACGGCTACTACCAGAAGGAACAGTGTTCCCGCTCCGAATCCGAACATCTCGAAGGCTATCATCAGCGCCGTTACGGGACAGTTGGTGACTCCGCAGAATACCGCAGCCGCGCCCAGAGCGGAGCAAAGCGGCGAAGACAGTCCGCAGACCTGCGCGAACAAATTCCCGAAAGCGGCTCCCGTAAACAGCGACGGAACTATCTCTCCGCCCTGAAAGCCGCCGCCCAAAGTAACGGCAGTAAGGACGATCTTTATAAGGAACGCAGCCGGGAAGATCTTAAATCCCGGGTCCGAGATGCACTGCTCTATTACGGCCGCGCCGGAACCATTGTACATGCGCGTGCCAATAGCCAGCGTAGCAGCTATGACTACCGCGGCGGATACAACGATGCGAAGACAGTCGTTCTTTAAATACTGTTTTTCCAGATGAGCCGTCTTGTGCATCACCCAGCAGAACAGCGCGCTTACCGCGGAGCAGCAGATCGCCAGCAGTATTACCATAAGAATGGTCCTGATGTCGATCTCCGGGACCGCGGCCAGCGTCAGGTCGGCTTCGGAAAGGCCGAACACCTTCTCCGCCACAAGATGCGCCGTGAGAGCGGAGAACATGCAGGGGGCCAGAGCGGAATGGTACATTACGCCTACGGTGCTTATCTCCATCGACATTATGGTAGCCGCCAGAGGCGTTCCGAAAAGCGCGGAGAACGCCGCGGACATTCCGCACATTATCGTTCTTCTGCAATCTTCTTCTTTGAATCGCAGAAGATTTCCGAGGGTGCAGCCCAGGCTTCCGCCTATCTGAAGCGCCGCGCCCTCCCTGCCTGCGGAACCTCCGGTAAGATGCGTAAGAACGGTCCCAACGAAAATGTGCGGCGCCATCTTCCACGGAAGACGGCAGCCCTCCCTTACGCTTTCGATGACGAGGTTGGTACCGCGGACTTCTTTTATCTTAAGGAGCTTCTGCCATCCTACGATCGCAAGTCCGGCCGAGATCATGCAGAAAAGCAGCCAGGGATATTCGGAGAAGGCCTTGCTTCCCCACCCTATAAGCTTTCCAAATATGCTCGCGGCACATCCGACCACAAGACCGCAGAGTATGCCGAAGAAGATCCATTTAAGTATCGATGCGGCAATTTTTTTAATTTCAGAAGTATCTTTCATTTTACTGAAAGGGTCCGCCCTGAAAGACGGATATTATTACTTGTCTTCTTTCTTCTTGCCAAGGTATATAACTCCGTAGAGTATGCCTACGAAAACTCCGCCGCCGATTATGTTGCCTATGGTCACGGGCAGCAGGTTGGCTCCGAAGAATCCGCCGAGCGTAAGCGCGGAGGTGTTGACTCCCGCAGCGGCAGCGGCCTGTGCGTAGGCCGGAATGCCGTTGGCAAACAGTCCTGCGCTGATGTAATACATGTTAGCGACGCTGTGTTCGAATCCGCAGAGTACGAACATCATGATCGGGAAGAATATTCCTATGATCTTTCCGGCTACATCCTTGGCCGCGAAGGAGATCCATACGGCTATGCATACCAGGAAATTGCACATAATGCCCTTAAGAAGAGCGTCGCCGAAAGGCATGCTGCACTTAGCGACAGCGGTGGATATGACCGATACCGCCATGCCGTTGCCGAACAGGCTGAACTGATGTCCGAAAGCGCAGAAAGCAGCCACAAGGCATCCGCCGATAAGGTTTCCTATGTATACGAACACCCAGTTCTTGAGCATTCCGCCCACCTTTATCTCCTTCTGGAGCAGGGGCAGAGTAAGCAGGCAGTTTCCGGTAAACAGTTCGCTCCCTGCGAGCAGTACCATAGCAAGTCCGCCCGGGAATACGCAAGCTCCCACGAGCTTGGCTACGGACGCGGCACTGATGGATACGGAAGCCGTGGTGGAGGCAACTCCGCCTACAGCAATGAAAGCGCCCGCGAGAATGCCCAGGAATATCATCTTCCATATGGGTGTGTTGACCTTGCCTTTTCCGATGTTGATGTAGTTCTTTGCTACTTCAGCCGGTGAAAACAGATTCATAATGGTTTCCTCCTAATTCTGAAAACGATTAAAAATGCGGAATAATACTACTATAAAATATCCGTTACAAGCCTTGAAACCGACTCTTTTATCTTTATCCAGTTTGAACGGCGTTCGTAATCTTCCTGCGTAAGCCTTCTGGAATTCTTCATGTCATCCTCGAACGCCTTGCGCAGTTCAATGGCTATCTCCCTGTCGTACGCGAATACGTTGCATTCGAAATTGAGCTCGAAACTGCGTATGTCGAAGTTCGCGGAACCTACGCTGGCGGCCTCGTCATCCACGACTATGGTCTTGGAGTGAAGGAATCCCTTCTCGTAGATGTAAGCCTTTGCGCCGTAGCTTACCAGGGTCCCGAGATTCTGATAGGTTACCCAGTATACGAACGGGTGGTCCGGCATCGGGGGGATCATTATCCTTACGTCCACACCGGACACTGCGGCGCTCTTTAAAGCCTCGAAAATGCTCTCGTCAGGTACAAGATACGGTGTCTGGATGTATATGCTGCGCTTTGCGGCGTTGATCATCTTAAGATAGCCGAACTTTATCTCCGTCTCCTGGCTCTCGGGTCCGCTGGAGACCACCTGCACTGCGCAGTCCAGCGAAGTGTCCACGGGGTAATCCGCAACGTTAAGTTCTATCTCCTGGCCGTTGGCAAAGTTCCAGTCCATTATGAACCTGGAGTCTATGTCGAACACGCTGCCTCCGCGGATGCGAAGGTGGGTATCGCGCCAGCCCTTGAACTTTCTGCTGTCGCCCACGTATTCCTTAGCGGCGTTAAGACCGCCTATGTAGGCAATGGAGTTGTCTATTATCAGAAGCTTGCGGTGATTGCGGTAGTTGAGCTTAAGATCCAGCTTGAATATCCTTGCGGGGAAGAAGAACACCACCTGCCCGCCTGCGCTGCGGAGCTCATCGAAGTGCTTGCGGCGCATGCGTCTGCAGCCCATGGCGTCCAGGAGGAGCTTTACCTTTACGCCCTCGCGGGCCTTCTCCGTAAGGATACGGACCAGTTCCAGACCTATGTAGTCCGGCTTCATTATGAAGAATTCCATGTTTATGGAGCTCTTTGCCGCCTTCAGGTCCTCGAACATGCTGTTGAAGCATTCCTGCCCGGCCGTAAATATCTTAATCTCGTTATTCTGCGTAAGATACGCGCTGGCGTACTCCTGATTGAATTTGATCAGCTGTCTCCACGCCGCTGCCTGAGTGTTCACGAAGTGGAAGCTGCCCTCGTTGATGCTGCGCTTCTGGTCCAGCAGGAAAGGATTGTTCCTGAAATGCATGGAACTGGACAGGCTGCTGAGCCTGTACCTTGCCAGAAGCTGCGAAAGCATTATGTACAGGACTATGCCTGCGCCGGGAAGCACAAAAAGGAGCATGATCCATGCGATGGTGGAAGACGGACGCTTCCTCTCCGCAAAGATTATGAAGATGCTTACGAATACGTTCAGTATGTAGATTACAGTCGTAAAACTCATTATCCTCTGTCTCTGTTAAGCCCTTCTTACCGTGCGATCCTTAAGATCACAATCCTATGGTGGCTATCTTTATTACGAAACTGTATACGGCGCTTCTGAGCGGGCCCAGCAGGTGAGATGTGAATCCCAGATATATCAGGGCCAGCAACACGATCATGCCGTAGCGCCTTGCGTACCAGTAGAACTTCGTGTTGTACAGCCCGAATATTCCGCAGACCACTCCGAAACCGTCCAGCGGGGGTATCGGCAGCAGGTTGAATAGCATCAGCGAAATGTTGATGGCTACCACCGCCTGCAGGATCGTATAGATCACCATCCCCAGATTGGAGAGCAGGAAGGTCCTGGGCGCAAGCTGCACGTAGAACCTGAACACGAAGGCGAATACTATGGAAGCGATGAAATTGTTGAAGACTCCGGCAAGGCCTATCAGTATCTGGTCGCGGCGCGGATGCTTCATCTGCCTGGGGTCTATCAGCACCGGCTTGCCCCAGCCGAACCCTACGAAGAACAGCATAAGCAGACCCACTATGTCTATGTGGGCTCTGGGGTCTAAAGAGACCCTCCCCATGTATTCGGCGGTCCTGTCTCCGCAGAGCTGGGCCACCTTTGCGTGCCCGTACTCGTGGACGGAGATGGCCAGGACTATGCCGGGGATCATGTACAGTCTTTCAAGCAGGAAGTTGAGTATGCCGGACAAATCATCCTCCTAAGCCAGCTTGGCAAGCACGGTCTCGAGCATCTTTCTGTTCTTGGCCAGAAGGTCCTCGTACTCCGCAAGCTTGGCGCGCTCGGCTTCTATTACGTTAGCGGGAGCCTTGGAAACGAAGCCCTGGTTGGAGAGCTTGTTCTTAGCTCTGGCGATCTCTGCCTCCAGCTTGGCGCCCTCTTTGGTAAGCTTTTCCTTTTCCTTGGCGTAGTCCACCAGTTCGTCCATGGGAACGTAGATCTCCATGCCGGGGACCGCCGCGGACTTGGTATCCTCGGGAAGTACGCTTCTGTCGGAGCCGACGAACAGCTCCTCTATTCCGCCGAGAGCCTTTATGTACGGGGCGCCGGCCTTTGCAAGCTCTGCGTCCGCGCCTTCCGCTATAATGTACGCGTGGAGCTTTCTGGAGGGAGCTGCCTCCGCCTCCGCGCGGATGTTTCTTATTGCTCTGATCACAGCCATGGATGCTTCCAGCAGCTTTACGTCTCCGGAGTAGTCGTTGTTCTCCGGGACAGGCCAGCTCTGGGTCATCAGGAACTCGGGAGCGTCTTCCGCCTTGGGAAGATAGCTGTAGATCTCCTCGGTGATGAACGGCATGTACGGGTGCAGCAGCTTAAGAAGATCCAGAAGCGCGGTCACCAGCATCCAGCGGACAGTAAGCTTATCCTCTTCGTCCGCGCCGTTTAGTCTGGGCTTTGCAAGCTCTATGTACCAGTCGCAGTAGCTGCCCCAGATCAGGTCGTAGATCTTGGCGGCTGCCAGAGCGAACTCGAACTTCTCCATGTTGTCGGTTATCTCCGCAACGGCCGCGTCTATGGAAGCCCTAAGCCACTTGTCTTCCGGCTTAAGGACCGCGGTCTTAGCGTCCGCCATGGGCTTAAAGTTTCCGTCCTCGTCCTGAAGGTTCATTATCACGAATCTGGACGCGTTCCAGAGCTTGTTGGCGAAGTTCCTGGCGGCTTCTATCTTTTCCGTCTGGTAGCGGATGTCGGAGCCCGGAGCTATGCCGGAGAGCAGCATGAACCTGAGCGCGTCCGCGCCGTACTGGTCTATTACCTCCAGCGGGTCTATGCCGTTACCCAGGGACTTGCTCATCTTGCGTCCCTGCGCGTCGCGGACCAGACCGTGGATAAGCACGTGCGCAAACGGCGCCTTGCCCATGTCCTCTATTCCGCAGAATATCATCCTGGCTACCCAGAAGAAGATTATGTCGTAGCCCGTTACCAGAACGCTGGTGGGGTAGAATTTCTTAAGATCCTCGGTCTCCTTGGGCCAGCCGAGAGTAGAGAACGGCCAGAGAGCGGAGCTGAACCATGTGTCCAGAACGTCCTCGTCCTGATGGAAGTGCTTTCCTCCGCACTTCGGGCAGACATCCGGCATCTCCTTGGCAACTACCATCTCGCCGCAGTCGTCGCAGTAGTATGCGGGGATCCTGTGTCCCCACCACAGCTGACGGCTTATGC
>JAFWVZ010000201.1 GCA_017523605.1 Bacillota bacterium
ATCGATGCGCTGTCCGCTGCAGCCTGTACCGTACGGTCTGCAGCAGACGGTCCTTTATGGCTACTCTATTACGTCCAGTATCAGCGGCATCTGCTCCGGAGCTTCTTTCCAGAAACCGGTGGACGAGAGCATAAGCTCCGCAGCCTGTTCCAGAGCCTCCGGCTTGTCCGTGGTGTAGAGCGTTGCTATGAGGTCCCCCTTAAGCGCCATCTCGCCGGTCTTCTTTGCCAGGACGAAGCCCGCGGTGTTGTCTATCTTGTCTTCCTTGGTGCTGCGTCCCGCGCCAAGAAGAAGGCTGACTTCTCCGTATTTTTCCGTATCCACGCGGAAGATGTATCCCTTTTCCGGGGCGTGCACTTCCAGGGAATACTTTGCCTTGGGGAAACGCTCCGGCTCGTATATCCAGCGCGGATCGCCGCCCTGAAGTTCCACCATCTTAGCGAAGGTATCAAGGGCTCTGCCGGAACTTATGGCTTCTTCCGCCATCTTTCTGCACTCGTCCACGCTGCCTTTTTCCGCAAGGCAGAGCATGTGAGCGGAAAGCTCCAGACAAAGCGTGCGGAAGTCCTCCGGGCCGCCGCCCTTAAGCGTTTCTATGGCCTCGCAGACCTCCAGGGAATTGCCCACGGCAAGTCCCAGCGGTCTGTCCATGTTGGTGATAAGGGCGCGGACTTTCTTGCCCGCGTTGTGACCTACGCTCACCATGCGCCTGGCCAGTTCCTCGGCGTCCTTCTGAGTCTTCATGAAGGATCCGCTGCCCACCTTAACGTCCAGAACTATGCAGTCATCGTTGGCGGCCAGCTTCTTGCCCATGATGCTGGATACTATCAGCGGCATGCTGTCCACGGTAGCGGTAACGTCCCTGAGGGCGTAGAGTTTCTTGTCCGCAGGAGCAAAGTCCCCGCTCTGCCCTATCATGGACACCCCCACCTTGCGTACCACGTCCGCGAACTCCTCCGCGGAAAGATCCGTGCGGTAGCCTTCTATGGCTTCCAGTTTGTACACGGTGCCGCCGGTGTGGCCCAGTCCCCTGCCGGAGATCTTGGCCACTTTAATGCCGCAGCTTGCTGCGATAGGCGCCACCACCATGCTGGTCTTGTCGCCCACGCCGCCGGTGGAATGCTTGTCCACACGCAGCCCGCCGAAGTCCATGTTGAGAGTATCACCGGAATCCCTTATAGCTAAGGTAAGGGCGGTGGTCTCGTCCGCGTCCATACCCTTGTAGAATATGGCCATGCAAAGAGCCGCCGCCTGATAATCCGGAATGTCGCCGGCAGTGTAGCCCTCCACGAAGAACTTTATCTCCTCCGGGGAGAGCTTTCCGCCGTCTCTTTTATTTTTTATTATGTCGTACATACGCATGGCGCGTACCTACCTCTGCCCCTTGTCGTAAGGTATGCCTTCGGCCTTGGGGGCCCTGGAGTTCTTGGACGTAAAGGCCAGAACTATGAGAGTTACTATGTAAGGCAGCATCCTGTAGAGGTGCGGGGACAGGCCCAGCTCCTTAAGCATGAATATGCCGTCGCCGTTTATGTCTATGGACGAATAGCCCGCCGCCAGGCACTTGAAGAATCCGAACAGTACGGCCGCTCCGGCTATGGAAAGAGGCTTCCAGTTACCGAAGATCATTACTGCCAGAGCCAGGAATCCGAAGCCTGCGACGTCGCCGTTGGACGAGCAGTTGGCCGTGGTGAGCGCGTACACGAAGCCGCCCATGCCGGCCAGCGCGCCGGATATCGTGGTGCCCGCGTAGCGCATCTTCTTAACGTTTATTCCCAGAGAGTCCGCTGCGTGCGGATTCTCGCCGCAGGAACGCACCCTGAGGCCGAACCTGGTCTTATACAGGATGATCGCCAGGATCACGAACAGCAGTATGCAAATGTAGTTGGTTATGTAGGTCTTGTGCACGAAGGTATCGCCCAGGAAACCCATGCTCTCCTTGGCACCGTAGCCGAACATGCTTTTTTTGATCATGAACCATTCCGCGGCGTCGCCCTTGGCAAGGAACAGTGTGTTCTGACCTTCCAGCATCCTGATGAGAAACAGTACTATGGCCGGTGCCAGCAGGTTGATGGCCGTACCGCCTATAGTTTGGTTGGCTCTAAGGTTTATCGACGCGAACGACAGCAGCAGCGACAGTATTGCCCCCAGTATCGCGGCCACTACCATGGCCAGGATTATTATCAGCTGGAGCGTCGCGTACTTGTCCTCGCGGTATGCCGCAAACACCCACTCGGTATCCTGCATGGTATTAACGAAAAGCACTCCGCAGAAAGCTCCGAAGATCATCATACCTTCCAGAGCCAGGTTTATGATACCGCTCCTTTCGGCGAAGACGCCGGCCAGAGCCACTATCATTAGAGGGATCGCATATAAAAGTGTCTGCTGGATAAGGAAACTCATTTGCCGCCCTCCTTTCTCCTGCGCACACGCCTTGAAATTACCTGCTTAATAAGCAGCGAGAACGCGCTCAGGTATACGATGACCGCTATTATTACGTCTGTAATGAACTCGTTGTAAGCCGTAAGGCTGGCTATCTGCAGGCCTATGATGTTCAGCATGGACATGAACAGCGCCGTAAAGATGACGCCTATCGGGTTGGTGAGCGCCAGCATGGCTACCGGTATGCCGTTGAAGCCTATGGCCGGCAGCGACTGGTATGTGGACCAGAACAGCTCCGTGTTTCCGGACAGGTAGTACAGAGCAGCGCCTGCCGCGGAAAGAGCGCCCGCTATGGCCATGGACAGGACTATGTCCCTCTTGTCCTTAAGCCCGGCGTATTTTGCGGCGTCCCGGTTGGAACCGCAGGCTCTCAGCTCGTAGCCGAAGGTGGTCTTGGTCATCAGGATGTAGATCCCTATGGCTATCAGTATCGCTATTATTATGCCGCCGTTTATCTGGGAACCCGGGAATATCTTATCCAGCCCCAGCTTGGTGGTGGCAACGTTGTTGAACGAAGTCTTGTAGATGTAGCCGCTCTTGGTGCTCTCAGTTACGTTCTTGAACTTGGAAATGTCGAAGAGCCAAGTGACTATGTTGGCAGCTATCCAGTTGGTCATTATGCAGGCGATAACTTCGTTGGTGTTGAGCAGCGCCTTGAAAATGCCCGGGATGGCGCCCCAGATGGCTCCGGCTATCATGGCTCCCAGGAAGGCCAGTATCCAGATTATTACCGGATGGACCTTGTCGGAGGGTATCCCCAGAGCTATCATCAGGGAGGTCATGGCACCCATAAGGTACTGCCCCGGAGCGCCTATGTTGAACAGACCGGTCTTGTAGGCGAAGGCTACGGAAAGGCCTGTCATTATAAGCGGCGTTGCGCGGAACAGCATGTTGCCGAAGTTGATGGAGTTGAAACCCCAGGACAGCGCGCCGGAAGCGTCGCGGCCTGTAGAGAACAGTCCGCCTATTACAAGACGCATGCCTTCCCAGACGGTCTTCATGGACAGGTTCTTGTCCAGAGCGCCGACGATGAGTATCAGCAGCATTCCGAACAGGAGTCCTATTATTATGGACACCACGGAGGACAGCACGGACTGGAAGCCGTTGCTCTCAAGCAGTCTGGGTTCGTTGTTCTTTCTGCTCATACCGCGGCCTCCTTTCTGTCCATCCTCTTGGCGCCGGACATGTACAGTCCCAGCTCCTGCGCGTTAGTTTCTTCCGGATAGAGCTCGCCTACGATCTCGCCCTCGTACATTACGAGTATGCGGTCCGAAAGGCTGAGCACTTCGTCCAGTTCCAGGGACACGAGCATTATCGCCCTGCCCTCGTCGCGCTCCTCTACGAGCTGCGAATGTATGAATTCTATGGCGCCTACGTCCAGACCTCTGGTGGGCTGGACGGCCATTACCAGTTCCTTGTTCCTGTCCAATTCTCTGGCGATTATGGCCTTCTGCTGGTTCCCTCCGGACATGGCTCTTGCCATGGTATCCGGACCCTGGCCGGAACGTACGTCGAACTTATCGATCAGCTTTTCGGCGTACTGCCTCACCATGGGCTTGTCGATGAATCCGTTGTGCTGGAACTGCTTTTCCTTAAAGCGCTGCAGCACCATGTTGTCCGCAAGCGAGAAGTCCAGGATAAGTCCGTGCTTGTGACGGTCCTCCGGGATGTGGCTCATGTTCTTTGAGCGCGCCTTGATGCTCGCGTGCGATATGTCTTCTCCGCACAGCGTGACCTTTCCGCCGGTGGTCTTGCCCAGGCCGGTTATGGCTCCTACCAGCTCCGTCTGACCGTTGCCGTCTATTCCGGCTATGCAGAGGATCTCGCCGGAGCGCACTTCGAAGCTTACGTCGTGCACTGCGTTCTTGTTCTTGTGGACTCTGGACGGAGCCGAAAGATACTCGACCTTAAGCACCGGAGCGCCGGGCTTTGCCTTGTCCTTTTTGACCTGCAGCTGAACGGGACGGCCGACCATCATGTTGGAGAGCTCCTGTGCAGTGGTCCCGGCAGTCTCTATGGTGCCTATGCCTTTACCTTTGCGCAGTACCGTTACGCGGTCCGCCACAGCCATTATCTCGTTGAGTTTATGAGAAATAAAGAGTATAGATTTGCCTTCCTTGGCAAACTCTTTCATTGTTGCCATAAGTTCGTCGATCTCCTGCGGCGTAAGTACCGCGGTAGGCTCGTCGAAGATGAGGATGTCGTTGTTCCTGTAGAGCATCTTGAGTATCTCTACTCTTTGCTGCATTCCTACGGTTATGTCCTCCACCTTTGCGTCGAGGTCCACATAGAGACCGTATTTTTCGGACAGGGCCTTTACCTTTTCCCTGGCCTCTTTTTTCCTGAGGAAGCCCATCTTTGTGGTCTCCGCGCCCAGGATTATGTTGTCCAGGACGGTGAACACTTCCACCAGTTTAAAGTGCTGATGCACCATTCCAATACCAAGCGCCGTGGCATCGTTGGGGTCGTTGATCTCCACCTTCTTGCCGTTGAAGAGTATCTCGCCCTTCTCCGGCTGGTAGAGACCGAACAGCACGCTCATGAGCGTTGACTTTCCGGCGCCGTTCTCGCCCAGCAAGGCGTGTATCTCGCCTCTTCTCAGCTGGAGCGTGATGTCGTCGTTGGCCTTTATGCCCGGGAACTCCTTGGTTATGTGCAGCATTTCTATTACATAATCGTCTTTGTGATCCATGCTGTACCTTTCTTTGCTGATGTTTCTTTAAAAAAGGGAAGAAAGCATTATGCTTTCTCCCCTTTAGTCTGCATAACCGATATTACTCGTAGATTACAGTGCAGCTGTCAGTGCTCTGCGGATAGCTCGGAGCTTGGATGACTGCGTCGTCGATCTTAAGAGTTCCGTCTACTACAGCCTTCAGCTGAGCTTCGTACTCGGATACCTTGTAGTTCTTCATGGACCAGGTAGCGGTCGGAAGTCCGGTAGCGCCTTCTGCAGCGCCCAGGCTTACAGCGTTTCCGCCGATAGCGCTCCAGGTTCCGTCGAATGCCTTGCCGCAGGCCCACTCGGCAGCAGCGCCTATGCCCTTGAGAGCGGAGGTGACTACTGTCTTGGAATCGAAGCTCTGGTCTACGTCTACACCGATGACCTTGCCGTCGTTAGCGGAAGCAGCCGCAATGATGGAGTCGAATATGGATCCGCCGCAGGAGAAGATGATCTCTGTGCCGTTGGTGTACCAGCCGTTAGCCATTGTCTGAAGCTCCGGGGATGCCTGGAAGTTTGCGCCGTACTGCCAAGTGTACTTGACCTCGACCTTCTTGCCCATTTCCTTTGCAGCAGCTGCAGCGCCCTGGACGAATCCGTAGCCGTATCTGCAGCACGCAGCGTTGGTTCCGCCGCCGCCGCCCATGAATCCGAGCTTCTCGAAGCCTTCCTTAACAACGGCGTAGCCTGCGAAGTAACCGCACTGCTCTTCCTTGAACGCAATGCCCGCTACGTTGGCAAGACCGAGGTTCCAGCCATCGATGAATACGAACTTAACGTTGGTGAATTCCTTGGCAGCCTTCTCAAGAGCTGCAGCCTGGAGGAATCCTGCGCAAACGATGACCTGAGCGCCGCCGTCGGCAGCAGCCTTCATTGCGTTGTAACGGTCGTCGTCGGTAGCTTCTGCTCCGTTGGCCGGCTGATAATACTTATAGCTGAGGCCTTCGTTGTAAGCGTAGAGCTTAACGCCGTCGTAGGTTCCCTGGTTGAAGGACTTATCCTTCAGCTGGCCGATATCGGTAACGAACGCTACCTGATACTTGCCGTCCGGGGAGGTCATGGTGTCCGCGATCTTGTCCGGGTTGGTCTCCGGTGTGGAGGGCTTTACAGGACCGGACGGAGTGGTGTTGTTTGCCGGCGTAGTGTTGTTAGCCGGAGTGTTGTTAGCAGGGGTATTTCCGCATGCCGCAAGGCCGAATACCATTACGAGCACCAGAAGTACCGCTAATACTTTTTTCATGATGATTCTCCTTCTTTTTACTTACTGTGATCTTTATTGTTTCTTGAATTAATCACACGTAAGATTATACCACAAACGCTTATACGTATGCTAAGTAATTACAAAAAACTCTTTTGAAATATGGGAAAAGACCGCAGTTTTTTCGCTATTTCCTACTGCTGTTTTTCCAGCTGTTTTACTGCCTTTACTATGCGGCTGGTGCCCAGTCTTTCCGCGCCCAGCGCTATGAAATCTTCCGCATCCTTAAGGTCCGCTATTCCGCCCGCAGCCTTTACCTTTACGCCGGGGCCCACGTTGGCTTTCATGAGCGCAACGTCTTCTCTGGTGGCTCCGCCGGTGGAGAATCCGGTGGAGGTCTTGATGAAGTCCGCTCCGGACTCCGTCACTATCCTGCATGCGCGGATCTTCTCCTCTTCCGTAAGGAGGCATGTCTCGATTATTACCTTAAGGATGTGCTTTCCGCAGGCTTTCTTTATCTGCTTTATCTCGTCCAGAACGTACGCGTCGTTTCCGGCCTTAAGCTCGCCGATGTTGATGACCATGTCGATCTCGTCCGCGCCTTTGGCGATGGCGTCGCGGGTCTCGAAGACCTTGGTCTCGGGGGTGCAGCTGCCGTTCGGGAAGCCTATCACGGTGCAGATCGCAACGCCGCCCTTGGCGTAGTTGGCGGCTCTTTCAACGAACGCCGGCGGTATGCAGACGCTGGCGGTCTTATATTTTATGCCGTCGTCCACCACTGCCTTTATGTCTTCCCAGGTAGACTCCTGCTTAAGGAGAGTGTGGTCGCACTTTGCGAGTATGTCCTTTATTTCCATGTCAGTCCCTTTCCGCGTAAGTACCGCTGTTAACGTCTTCTATCTTGAATCCCAGAGGCATTATCTCCTCCAGTGTGTATTCCTTATAGTCGTCCGGAGTCTTTACAAGAATTATCTTAAAGCTCTTGCTGCAGAACTCCACCATTACCTGGCGGCACACTCCGCAGGGGGCGCAGTAGGTCTCCGGGACTTCGCCGAAGCCTCCGGCTATTGCTATGGCTTCGAACTCCCGCACGCCTTCGCTTACAGCCTTTACAAAAGCCGTACGCTCGGCGCAGATGGTGGGAGAATATGAGCTGTTCTCCACGTTGCATCCGGTAAACACCTGCCCGTCCTTAGCCAGAAGGGCCGCTCCCACCGGATGGCCGGAGAACGGCACGTAGGCCATCTTCCTCATGGCAAGGGCAGTTTCCGCCAGTTCTCTTTTTTCCTTTTCCGTTAGTTTTGC
>JAFWVZ010000202.1 GCA_017523605.1 Bacillota bacterium
CGAGTCTCTGTATGCGTAATCATAAGATCCCATATATGGGTCGGCAGTATTCGTCCAGTAGATCTCAGAAGAAATGTCCTTTTCCGCTGCTACTTTTCCGTCAACGATGGTAATGAGTTTAATGCCTTCTTTCAGGAAGTTGGAATATCCGGTCTTGGATATCAGCTCTATATGACCGTCCCAGTTGACCGCGGTCTTTCCGTCAGCACCGGTAACGGTGGTATTGAGCGTGGTATCAGACTGGATGAACGGCATGTACTGCATGCGCAGTTCCTTAAGGCGGAAGAATTCGACCGGCTCGGTACGGGTTATTCCATCCTGCTTTATGATAAACGTGGGAGTATTGTAGTAGTTCAGTATATCTAGGACCAGGTTCCCTTCGTATTCATGGCCGTCACCGTCACGGCCGTCACCGCCTGCAATGTTGAGATGGTAGGTCTCACCATTGATATTGATCGATACCTCTGTGTCGAGAGAAGCCGCTTTGGGCGTCACGCGGAAATGTACGTGCGCGTATCTGCCTTCATCAAGCACGCCGGTAGTCATATATGTGTCGCTGAACAGAGACGTCTGCTTACTTATCTGGCTGCTAATGCTGTTCAATCCATTCCCAAGTTGGATCTTGGTGTTGTTCAGATCATTGTTCAGCTTGTCGACTTTCGTGTTGAGGTCCGCTATCCTTATCATAGTGATTCCAAGAGCGACGATCAGAACGATCACAAGAATGTTCCTTGTGACGTTTGCGGGCTCCGGACCGGCGGACCTTTCGGCGCCGTCTTCCTTCCTAAGGGCTCTGTTGATCCTGATACGATAGATTATGTAGTATATAACTGCAAGGACTGCTGCGATCAGCAGCACCTCCAGCAGTATGCTTATGGATGCGAGTTTTCCGCTCATGTCTTTCACCTCGGCGCTTAAAAGCGCTTAAATCCCAATAGATCTTTTGAATGCAGCGTAGTAGCTGCGTGTAACTTCCACACGGTCGGAGTTCTTCATGGTAAGAACGAACTTCTGCGAGAACGACGGCCGTATGTCCTTTATCTGTTTCTTGTTGACGATCACGGAATTGCTTATGCGTACGAACTGCTTCGGGTCCAGCATCATCTGCAGCTGATACATCCGGTCGTTCGTCTGCCAGACGTCTTCCATGCCGTGGACTTCGGCGCTGTGGCCAAAGGCCTCGATGTAGACGACGTCATCGACGCTGATGTGCAGCCGCGATCCGTCATCTCCGAACTCACGGACAGACAGACGGCTTACATATCTGTCTGTCTCGGTAAGCACAAGTCCGGAAGAGTCGTCGATCTCTATTCCTTTGTCTGTCAGCTCCTTTGCTATCTCTTCGTAGCGTTCTTCGCTGACTGCAAGTTTTATCTTCAAGAGGCCTCCTGCGGCGGACGGCAGCTTTCCCGTCCTGTCCGGCTTTAGTGTAAACTAACAGCAGATGAAAACGCAAGCAAACTGGCACAGAATGCATGAAATGCTTCGCGGATTGCAGGAACCCGGGTCATTCAAATAATTGAGGAACTCTGTCAAGGAAAAACCTTGACAGCAGTGAAATATCTGTTATAATATGCGCGTTATGTCAAGAGATTCATTCGAGATAAGCGTATTATACGATTTCTACGGACCGCTGCTGTCGGACAAGCAGCGCAGGTTCACGGAGCTCTATCACAACGAGAACTGCTCGCTGACGGAGATCGCTGAGGCGGAAGGCGAAAGCAAGCAGGCCGTTTCGGAAGGGCTCAGGAGGGCGGAAAAGGCGCTCATCAACTACGAGGAAAAGCTTGGCCTTGTCGCAAGGTGGAAGAGAGAGAACGGCATTCCGGCCGTTGACAGATAAGATATGGCATTCGAATCGTTAAGCGACAAACTGAATATAGCGTTCAAGAAGCTGCGCGGCAAAGGCGTCATCTCCGAGGCCGACATAAACGAAGCGATGCGCGAGATACGCTTTGCGCTGCTTGAGGCGGACGTAAACTACAAGGTAGTTAAGGAGTTCGTCGCCACCGTAAAAGAAAAAGCGCTCGGCGAAGACGTACTTAAGAGCCTTACACCCGGACAGCAGGTCGTAAAGATCGTAAACGACGAGCTTACAAGGCTTTTGGGCGGCACCAGCACCAAGCTCACATACAGTTCCTCCGGCTTTACCACCATAATGCTTGCAGGCCTTCAGGGAACAGGTAAGACCACCACTGCGGCCAAACTTGCATCCTATCTTATAAAAGAGGGCAAGAAGCCTATGCTGGCTGCCTGCGACATCTACAGGCCAGCTGCCATAGACCAGCTGGAGATAGTAGGCAAGCAGGTAGGGGTACCGGTCTATACGGACAGGAACTGCCGCGACGCCGCAAAGATTGCTCTGGACGCTAAAAAGGAAGCTGAACGCAAAGGCCTCAACATCCTTATCATAGATACCGCCGGACGTCTCCATATAGACGAGCAGCTGATGGACGAGCTCAAGTCCATAAGGAAGGCTGTAAAGCCGCACGAGATACTTCTCGTAGTGGACGCCATGACAGGTCAGGACGCAGTAAACGTAGCGCAGACCTTCCACGAACAGCTGGGAATAGACGGCGTAATAATGACCAAGCTGGACGGCGACACCAGAGGCGGAGCCGCGCTGTCAGTAAGAGAGGTTACCGGAAGGCCCATCAAGTTCATAGGCATGGGCGAAAAGCTGGACGCTCTGGAAGTATTCCATCCGGACCGCATGGCAGGCCGCATCCTTGGAATGGGCGACGTACTGTCGCTTATAGAGAAAGCTCAGGAGAACGCGGATCTGGAGAAGGCCGCGGAACTGGAAAAGCGTCTTGCCAAGAACAAATTCACCCTGGAAGACTTCCTTGATCAGATGAGCCAGATAAGAGGAATGGGCGGACTGAGCAAGGTCCTGGACATGATCCCCGGAGGCAACAAGGTCTCAGAAGATCAGCTGGACCAGGGCGAAAAGGAATTCCGCCGCATGGAAGCGATAATACGCTCCATGACCAAAGAAGAGCGCGCGGAGCCGGCCCTGCTCAACGCAAGCCGCAGAAAGCGCATAGCCGCAGGTTCCGGCACTACTGTAAACCAGGTGAACCAGCTTATAAAAAAGTATGAGGACACCAAAAAGCTGATGAAGCAGTTCAACAGCGGCAAGATGGGAAAACGCGGACGCAGGTTCGGTTTCAGATAGTCAATAATATATTTTTAAATACCATAGGAGGAAAAAATGGTTAAGATCAGACTTAAGAGAATGGGAGCTCACAAGAAGCCCTTTTACAGAGTAGTTGTTTCGGATGCAAGAGTATCCCGCGACGGACAGTGCATAGCAGAACTCGGCACCTACGATCCGCTTACCGATCCTGCTACCATCAAGATCGATGCTGAAGAAGCAAAGAAGTGGCTCGCCAACGGCGCTCAGCCCACCGATACCGCAAGAGCTCTTCTTAAGAAGGCCGGCGTCATAGAGTAGTCCGGAGGGTATGATGCTCAGTTTGGTAGAAACGATCGCTAAGGCGCTGGTACGCGATCCCGACGCCGTGCGTGTTTCTGAGTTGGGCGAGAAGGACGGCGCTACGGTCATAGAACTCAGGGTCGCTCCGGAAGACATGGGCAAGGTGATAGGTCGCCAGGGGCGCATCGCCAAGGCTCTGAGGACCGTCGTAAAGGCAGCCGCTCAGAAACAGGACAAGAAATACATCGTGGAGATAGTATCCTGATGGAAAAGATCGTATTGGGGCGCATAACTGCCCCCGTAGGGATCAAAGGAGAGATACGCGTTTACCCTTATTTAGAGCAGGCGCGTTTTTCTGATATCAAAAAGGTCGTCGTGGAAGGTGCAGGGGAGTGCGATCTGCAGAATGTCCGTGTTAACGGAAAGATGCTGGTTGTGAAGCTTTCCTGCTGCTCCGACAGAAACACCGCGGAAACGCTCAGAAACAGGGAGATATCGCTTCCGGAAGGCCAGAAGCTGGATCTGGGCAAAGACACGTACTTCGTTGAAGACCTTGTGGGTCTTAAGCTTTGCTCCGTGGACGGCTCTTCCGTCGGAACACTGAAGCAGGTCATCAGCAGACCTACCCAGGATCTCTACGAAATAGAAAAGCAGGACGGGGGTACGTTCCTCCTGCCTGCGGTAAAGGAATTCATCCTGGACGTCGATAAGGATGCCGGGATAATGAAGGTAAAGCTTCCGGAGGGGCTGACGGATCTATGAAGATAACGGTCCTTACGCAGTTCCCCGAG
This sequence comes from Bacillota bacterium, assembly GCA_017523605.1. Classification (GTDB taxonomy): domain Bacteria; phylum Bacillota; class Clostridia; order Peptostreptococcales; family Anaerovoracaceae; genus RUG13409. The sequence continues at coordinate 4,231 of JAFWVZ010000202.1, forward strand.
ATGTTCGGCCCGGTGCTCGGATCAAGCATGCTGGGCCGGGCGTCCGACAAAGGATTGCTGGAAACACAAGTTGTTAACATAAGAGATTATTCCGTAGATAAACATCGCAAGACGGATGATGCTCCGTTCGGAGGCGGCTTCGGCATGGTAATGACGCCTCAGCCGGCTTTTGACGCGCTGAAAGCTCTTAACGCGGGCGGAAAACGCATACTCTACATGTCTCCCAGAGGCAGGATGCTGGACAAGGATCTGGCTTCGGAGCTTTCGAAGGAAGCAGAACTGTTCATTCTCTGCGGCCATTACGAAGGCGTGGATCAGCGGATAATCGATGCCTGGAACATGGAAGAGGTCTCAGTAGGAGATTACATCCTGACCGGCGGAGAACTGCCTGCAATGGTGCTGATAGACTGTGTTGCAAGGCTGATTCCCGGATGTCTGTCGGATGACGACGCTGCCGTTGAAGAGTCCATATACAGCGGACTTCTGGAGGCGGATCAGTACACCAAACCCCGCGAATATGAAGGTCTGGAGGTCCCGGAGGTCCTGTACAACGGAAACCACAAGCTTATCCATCTGTGGCAGTACGAAAACTCCTTAAGGCTTACGAAAAGCCGGCGTCCGGACCTTTTCGAGGCTTATCTCAAAAAAGATAAGGTCCTTACAAAGGACGAAAAAAAGATACTAGATACTGTATTTTTAGAATACTAGATGTTGAACATCTAGTATTTTTTTGTTAAAATATCTCGTATGGAAGAGAAGAAAAAGAGCCGTTTGCCTCTTATAGCAATAATACTCTTTGTTATCGTGCTGGTGGCTCTTTACGCTTACCTCTACATTTTGCCTGGGATAAAAGATTCCAGAGCCGATACCTCGGTGGTCTATTACACAAGGGTGCAGGACCAGAAGAAGTCGCAGTGCGTCGTCGTCCGCAAGGAGGAAGTCGTAACCAGCGGCGGGGCAGGCAGCGTAAGTTATTTCGCGGAGGAAGGCGTTAAGGCCAGAAAACGCACTAAGATAGCAGACGTATACTCCGGAACGCAGAGGGACTCGCTTACAGCACCCGCAACCGGTTTTTTAAGCTTCTATCTGGACGGGTACGAAGCGGAGCTGGACCCGGACATGTTCCCGGATATGGACATCACCGCGATCGCAGGCACCAAATACGAAGAGCCTAAGAGCGAAAAGCCGGACAGCGTGGACGGCGACGTACCTCTGTTCAAGATAGTAAGCAGCGACGTCTGGTACGTGCTTATAATCCAGCCGCTTGCTTCGGCTTCGGAATACAGCCTTGGAAGCAGTCTGTCCATAGAGTTCCCGGACGGAACGCTGGTACCTGCTGCCGTGGACAGCTTCAGGGAAGACGGCGAATACCGTGCGTTCCTCGCCAGCGTAAGCCGTTATTACGATAAGTCCGCGCAGATAAGGAGCTTCGAAGGCAACGTCATCAGTTCCGTCTACGAAGGGCTTATGATCCCGACGGATTCCATAGCGACCAACGGAGAGAACATAGGAGTCTACGTTGTCGGACTGGACGGAGAGTATACCTTTAAGCCGATAGAGATAATAACCCGCACGCCCGACGGGATACTGATACAGGACGGAGGAAGTGTAAAACAGTACGACGAGGTCCTGAACGATGCAAGAAACTATACGCAGCAGAATTGACGACATCCGCAGCAGGATGGAGAGCGCCGCGCAAAGGTGCGGAAGAAGACCGGAAGACATAACGCTCATAGCGGTAAGTAAGACGTATCCGGCTTCGGACGTGGATCTTGCCGCCGCGGCAGGAATAAAGGACTTCGGCGAGAACAAGGTCCAGGAACTGCTTCAGAAGCAGCCTCAGACTGCGGAAGATCTGCGATGGCATTTCATAGGCCATCTGCAGACCAACAAGGTAAGGAACGTCATCGGGAAAGTGTGCCTCATCCACTCTGTGGACAGCATGCATCTTGCAGAGGAGATAGACAGGCGCGCAGCTGCCGCGGGAACGGTCCAGGAAGTGCTTCTGCAGGTAAATGCAGCCGGAGAAGAGACTAAGTTCGGTCTGGCGGAAGAGGACGTTCTGCCGCTTGCGGAAGGCATCGCGGAAAACTGCAGCAACGTAAGGATACGAGGCCTGATGCAGATACCTCCTTACGAGGAGGATACGGACAAGGTCCGCGTGTGGTTCAAAAAACTGTATGTCCTTAAAGAGGATCTGCAGCGCAGAGGCTTTAATTACGCAGACATCCTGTCCATGGGCATGAGCCACGATTTTGAGACAGCCATCGAGGAAGGCGCCACCCACATAAGAGTGGGCACGGCGATCTTCGGCGAAAGAAACTATAATAAACAATAATTTATAAAGAGGTGCAAGAATGGGTATTTTAGACAAGATCAAGGACATGGTCGGCATCGAGCTCGAAGACGAAGACGATGAAGAAGAAGTCGTAGAGGAAGAAAAGAAGGCAAGACCGGTCCTCAGGGAAGAGAGAAAAGAAGAAAAGATCAGGGAAGACAGAAGGCCCGTAACTGAGAGAAAGCCTGCGGCTTCTCCGCGCATGGAGACCGTTGCCCGCACGGAAGTCACCCGTCAGACCATGGGCGGCAACAAGTACACCAGCCAGTTCAAGATGGTGGTAATAGAGCCCAACGGTTTCGAAGAGTGCCCCAAGCTGGTGGACAGCCTTAAGGCAAAGAAGCCTGTAATAATCAATCTGGAGAACCTGGAGACGGACATCGCGAGAAAGATCTTCGATTTCCTCTCCGGAGCTACTTACGCGCTCAACGGAAACGTCCAGAAGGTAACGAACAACATCTTCGTGTTCGCGCCGGAGAACGTAGACGTCACATATAAAGACAGCACCAAGCAGGTCGCGGCCCCCGACAGCTCCAAGAGCATGTGGAGATAGGCGCACGAGGCCCGGACGATGCTGATAAGGTTGATAAGGACGGCGCTTTACCTTATATTCAGGGTGGCGGATCTTGCAATTCTGGTATATTGCGTCGCGTCCTGGTTCGTAAGACCCGGCGACAGGGTCTACGATCTTTTCGTTAAGCTGGCACGCATAGTCGAGCCTGTGCTCTATCCCGTAAGGAAACTGATGTACAGGCTTGGTTTGAATCTGCCGGTAGATCTTTCCCCGTGGATAACGATGATCCTTCTTGGGTTCATCTACAAGCTGCTTGTTGTATTCATCGTGGGATAGGATAGCAGGAGGAAACATATGATAACACCTCAGGAAATACAGGAAAAAGTATTCGATAAAGCCGTTAGAGGCTACAACGCCGATCAGGTGGACGTATTTCTGGACGAGCTTACTACTACTCTGGAAGATGTCCTTTCCGAGAAGGCACGCCTTGCGGAAGAACTTGCTGCGGCAAACGCAAAACTGGACGAGTACAAGGCTCAGGAAGGCGCTGTAATAAGGACGCTGGAGTCCGCAAAAGGTCTTATGAACGAGATCTCGGCAAGTGCGGAAAAGCGTGCGGACATCATTATGAAGAACGCTCAGCTGAGCGCGGACCAGCTCTTAAGATCCGCTCAGGAGAACGTAGACCGTCTTAAGGACGAAGAGAAAGACCTGGGCTACAGAGTAGCTTCCATAAAGAACCGCTTCAAGAACATCCTTCAGGCGGAGCTGGACCGTTTCGACAACATGAGCCAGGACATCTTCGGAGCTTTCCCCGCAGTATCGGAAGAAGCTGCCGAGGATGCCGCGGCTTCTCTTGAAAAAGAGATGACTCAGGTGATCTCAATAGAAAAATGATAGGTTTCTGCGCGGTCACGGCTTTCGTAATAGCCGCTGACCTGATAACCAAGCATCTTGTTGCGGCAGGGATGGAGCTCAACTCAACGATCACCGTTATCCCCGGTTTTTTTGACCTGACCTACATCATAAACCGCGGAGCCGCCTGGGGCATACTGGCGGAAAAGCAGGTACTGCTTACCGTCTTTACCGTGATAGTCCTTGCGGCTCTTGTTTTTTATGTCATTAAAAAGCACCGCGGCATAGGAAAACTTGAGCTTGTTTCCATCGCCATGATAGTCGGCGGCGGAATCGGAAACCTAATAGGCAGAGTGTTCGACGGGTATGTAGTGGATTTCATAAACATCCGCTGCATTTCGTTTTTAAACATATTCAACATAGCGGACATAGGCATTACGGTCGGGTGTGTGCTGCTTGTTATAAGCGTGCTGTTCTTCGGCAAGAAGGAAAGCAGAACGGCTTCCGGAAGTCCGGAAGGATCCGCAGCCGATTATTCCGAGATCCGGTGGGATCAGATCGACGTATCGGAAGATGCTCATGAGCATGCTGTAAAGAACGATACCCCGGAAGGTGAGACCGGCAATGGAAGATAGCAGCGTCTTCAGCTTTGTAATAGACGAAGAGCATGGCCAGCAGAGGGCGGACCTTGTTCTTTCCGCTCTTCTTGAGGACGTTTCCAGAAGCTACATACAGAAACTGATCGCCGGCGGCAAAATGAAGATAGACGGAGTTCCGGCCGCGTCAAAAAAGATCATTCTGAAAGCCGGTCAGACCGTGGAACTAACAATTCCCCCGGCCGTTCCATGCGAAGCGCAGCCGGAAGACATTCCGCTGGACATAGTATTCGAGGACGACGATCTTATCGTTATAAACAAGCCTAAGGGAATGGTAGTGCATCCCGCTGCAGGAAACCTCAGCGGAACGCTCGTAAACGCACTGCTGTTCCACTGCGGAAGTCTCTCCGCCATAAACGGTGTGGAGCGTCCGGGAATAGTCCACAGGATAGACAAGGACACTTCCGGGCTGCTTGTGGCGGCTAAGTCCGACGCAGCTCACCGTGGACTGTCCGAACAGTTCGCCGAACACAGCATAACCAGGCTCTACAGAGGCGTCTGCTTCTTCGGACTTAACGAAGACAGCATAACCATAGATGCTCCCATAGGACGCGACCCTAAGAACCGTCTCCGCAACGCGGTGGTTCCGGACGGCAGACACGCCGTTACGCACATTAAGGTACTTAAAAGATACAAAGGTTTTACAGAGTTCTCCGCAAAGCTGGAAACAGGAAGGACTCATCAGATAAGAGTACACATGGCACACATAAACAGGCCCCTTTTAGGAGATGAGCTCTACGGGCCTGCAAGGCAGCCGTACAAAACGGAAGGACAGATGCTCCACGCAGGAACGCTGGGCTTCGTCCACCCCGTGACGGGACAGTACATGGAATTCAGCGCCCAGCCGCCGGCTGAATACCTGAACGTTTTACAAAAGCTGCCGGAATAGGAGATCACTATGAGAAAAGAAAGAAGAGACGCAGTAAGGATCACGGACGTAGACGGTCTGCATACCATACTGCCTTACGTAATGCCTTCCAGGGCCGCTGCTGAAGTTTCCATGCAGGAAGTATTCGACATCACGGACCTTAACGCTTACATGCAGAGAAGGAACGAAGGAGAGGGTACCAAC
>JAFWVZ010000203.1 GCA_017523605.1 Bacillota bacterium
AACTCAACGATCCCATCGATCAGAGGGCACGCTTCGAGCGTCAGGTGGCGGAGCGCAAGGCTCTGGAGCCGGACTGCAAAGCCCGCGTGGACTATGATTTCATAAACGCTCTCGAATACGGAATGCCTCCGACCGGCGGCATGGGCATAGGCGTGGACCGTCTGGTGATGCTCCTTACGGACAGCGCCAGCATCCGCGACGTGCTGCTCTTCCCGACGATGACTCCGGAAGAGTGATCGGATAAAGCTTAAGCTGCTTAGATCCGTCTGAGCCTTGGCAACTAAAAAACAGTTGCCAGCCCGGAGCTATTAACGGAAGAACCCGGAAACGTTGAAAAACAAAGCCGCCGATCGCATCCGACCGGCGGCTTTTTTCTGCCTTACCGCTGAGGACGGCCCGGTACGCCGCCGCGCTACTGCGCCTCTACCGACGGCACCGCGTCCACATATTCCAGGATCCTGAACGACAGCGCAAGGTACATGCGTACGTCCGGATCGTCCAGGTTAAGGTGCGTAAGCTGCGCTATCTTCTCCAGTCTGTACTGCAGCGTCGTCCTGTGGATTATTAGAGCCTCGGAGGTCCTTGGGATGCTGCGCTCGTTCTCCAGATAGGTCTTAAGCGTATTGTAATAATCAGTGTTCTTTTCCTTGTCCATCCTGCGAAGGTCCTGGATCTCCTCGGAAACAAGGTCGGAAGGCGGCATCGTATGCGCAAGCGTGCGTATCATGTAATACGGCGCGCACTCGCTGAACAGCATCGTCCAACGGCTCCTGCGGAACTCGATGAACCGCAGCGTAATGTCCGTCTGGTCGAAGCCTATGCGAAGCCTGCGCAGACCCTTGATGGGGCTGGATATCCCGCAGTACATGTAGCTGTCCCTTACCAGCGGTCCGAGCGCGGCCTTAATGTTCTCGCCGTCACGCCTGTCGCTTGTAACGTTTATTATCATGCACAGACGCTGCTCGTGGAAGAACTCGAAGCTTCTGGGGAACACAGCCGTAAGCTTGCTTCTAAGTGCGGAGTCCGACTTTATCTGTATGTCCGCGCTCTGGCTCTCCAGCTTAAGGCACACGTATGCGTCGTTCTCCTGCCAGCCGAGTATCTCCAGCAGGGCGTTTACGTCGCGAGCGTCCGGCTCGTCTCCGCGGATGATCATGCGGACCGTATCCTCGTAGTCGCTGTAGATCTTCTGGGGATGCTGCATGTCCTTCAACATTATTATCTTTACGTATTCCGCGAACATCTCCGCCAGGCGGAACTGGCCGGGCTTAAGCGGCGTATCCAGTTCGTTTATCAGCAGTCGCCCGCAGTAATACTGGTCGTCCCAGATGTTTACGTAGAGGCTGCGCATGTTCCGGGGGAACTCCTCGCGGCCCCAGATGGCCGCTTCGTGCTTGGTGAGCGTGTCTATGTAGGCATCGTCGAACTTAAAGTCGTTTATCAGCCACAGGGGAATGTGTATGCTGGAGCCGCTCTCGGAGCGCTCGAACTGGATCATTCCTTCCTTGTACTCCGGCAGGGCTATTACCGTAAACATCCTGTCGTGTATGTACAGCGGGTTGTGGAAGAAGCGTATGCCCACTGCGCACAGGTCGTTAAGGCTGCCGCTGTTCATGAGCACGTCGTTTATGTCCGCCTCAAACTGGTGATAGCGCTCGAAGATCTGCAGCAGAGCATTAAGAAGCTCAGGATCCGTGCATTTTATGCTGCGTATGTGCGGCGCTGTCCCGAAGACGCTGTCCGTTGTAACAAACGGCCTGCTGTCGACGGGAAAACCCTTGGTGCCGCCTTTTGGCAGCATGTATATAAGGCCGTCCGTCAGGTCCTCCTGCCCGGTGTACAGCTCAAAGCCGCGGAACGAGGGCGTTTTATCCTTTGAATTGAGGAGAAAATTCCAGCCCATGTCGTTGAATTCGTCGGCGAGCATCTGCGTGTTCAGCAGTATGCGCCCCGGCCGGGGGGGTGTTTTAGTGGGTAATTCTTTCATATTATGTATAATGCGTGCCGTTCGATAACACTTAACTCACTGCGGGTAAACGATACATTTGATTATCACTCTTATATTTTATCCTCAAAAATGAGGAAAGGCAAGAGCGCCTTTGTATCAAAATAAGGAAAAACGAATAGTTCTAAAGGTAGCCGTTGACCGTTTTCCCTCATATAATTACACTGTTATTGCGATAATTTTTTAACATCGCCCTAACTATCTCTTTTTCCGGATCCGGATACCGGAAAAGAGGTGCAGCAATCATTTATTTTCTAGGAGGAAAAAAATGGCAGAATTCAAACGTAAGGAAGGACTTACACAAGCAGTTAAGACCTTCTACGGCGTCGGCGACGGCGGTTTCGTACTCATGTCCAACGTCGAAACATTCTACTTCATGACCTGCATGACCAACTATTGCGGATTCACCGCAACTCAGGCAGGTGTCATCAACTCCGTATTCTCGATCGTAGACGCATGCCTGTCCTGGGTATACGGCATGATCATGAACGGAACCAGACCTAAGAAGTTCGGACGTTATCGTTCCTGGCTGGTACTCGTACCCTGGATCGTACCGTTCCTCTTCGCATTCCAGTTCCTGCGTCTCTCGGAGAACCCGACAGTAGCAGGAGCCATCATCGCGATAGCAGCCATCGTATCCCACTTCATCTGGAACCTGGGTTATGTAGCTAACAACACGATGGTATCCGTAATAGGAAGAACCCCGGAAGAAAGAGGTGTCATTGCATCCGGCAAGGCCTTCTGGAACAACGTTGGTTCTCTTATCTTCTCCTATGCAGGACTTCCGTTCGCTACCCTGCTTGGCGGAGTCGTAGGCGCTAAGAATCAGTTCGCTGCCTGCGCGTTCATCCTCGGTATCGTAATGGTACTCACCTATTTCGTACACTTCAAGCTGTCCGATGGATACGAAGCTCCTGAAGACGAAGCCACCATCCAGGCTAAGAAGCTTGCTGAGCAGAACAAGATGAGCGTCGGCCAGATGTTCGCAATGCTCTTCAAGAACCCCATCGTTCTCCTGATCATGCTTGCCGACCTTGCTAAGTGGTGCGTAAACTTCACCACCAAGGGCGCTGCCATCTACTATTGGAGAGATGCTGCTCACGCTCCCGGAATGCAGGCTACCTACGCGCTGCTCACCTCTATTGCAGGTATGGTCGGCGCTTACTGCGCAAGACTGCTTGTTAAGAAGATGGCTACCAAGAACTCCGTTCTTATCTCCCTCGGCGGAATGGCTATCTTCCTCCTGGGCAACTACTTCCTGTATGCTTCACCGACAGCAGTCATGGTATGCATCACTCTGGCATTCTTCTTCTATGGCATGGCTCTTGGTTCCTTCCCCGGACTCTATGCAGACACCATCGTAGTGCTCACTGCTAAGACCGGATCCAACCCGACCGGTTGGGTAAACGGACTCCAGAACGTTCCTCTGAAGGTAGGCGTCTTCCTCCGCGGCGTCATCATCGCTGCTTGCCTTAATGCTGCCGGCTGGAAGGCTGACGTTGTCCTCGAAGGTACTGCCCGTCAGGGCATGACCATTGCGTTCGGTCTTGTACCGGCCATCTTCTGCATCGTTGGCTTCCTGCTCATACTTGTTGGTTACAAGTACAGCAGAGCAGACGTTGCAAAGGCTCAGGCTGAGATCGATGCAAGGATCGAAGGAAAGTAATCACTCATCAAGTTACAGAGGCAATACAGAGGTCATTTGTATTGCCTCTGTCATCTAAAAAGCACTATAATATTAGTACAATTGTATAGTTACACGCACAATGGTATTAATAGAAAGGTAACAGATCAATGCTTACAATCAGACAGAATTTCCTTGAAACTATCCACGGCGGCCACCCGGACAGATTCGTAAACTGCTACGAATATCTGGGACTGGTAATGGGTTCCCCGTTCGGCAAGAGAAATCCGAATCCCAAGTACGGCGAGCATAACGTGGTAAACGCCTGGGGCGTTACCAAGTCCTGGCCGGAAGGAACTCCGGGACCGTTCCCCGTTCACACGGATGATAAGATAGTCGTTAAGGACATTGAACACTGGAGAGACTATGTAAAGGTCCCCAACGTCGTTTACGACGCCGAAGAGTGGGAGCCCTTCATAGAGGCAGCTGAAAAGATCGACAGGGAACAGCAGTTCGTGACCGGATACTTCGCTCCCGGCGTCTTCGAGCAGTGCCACTATCTCTGCGAGATCCAGAACACCATGATGTACTTCTACACCAACCCGGACGAGATGCACGAACTGATCGACATGATCACCCAGTTCGAGCTGGATTACGCGGCCGAGTTCTGCAAGTACGTACACCCGGAAGCCATGTTCCATCATGACGACTGGGGTTCCCAGATCTCCACGTTCATCTCCCCCGAGATGTTCAGAGAGTTCTATAAGCCGGCTTACGAAAAGATCTACGGATACTACAAGAGCCACGGCGTACAGCTGATAGTTCATCACTCCGACTCCTACGCGGCAACCCTCGTTCCCGACATGATCGACATGGGCATCGACGTATGGCAGGGTGTAATGAACACCAATAACATCCCCGAACTGATAAAGCAGTACGGCGGAAAGATCTCCTTCATGGGCGGAATCGACAGCGCTACAGTCGACTTCCCGGGCTGGACCAGAGAGATCGTAAGAGAGAGAGTAAGAGAAGCCTGCGACGCATGCGGCAAGCTCTACTTCATCCCGTGCGCTTCCCAGGGTCTGCCGATGAGCACCTATCCCGGCGTTCAGGACGCTATCACGGAAGAGATCAACCTCTACTCCAAAGAAGTGTTCAAGTAGATCATAGTTTGATCCATCGAGGGCCGGACAGCGTCCGGCCCTCATTTACTTATATACGGTAATTATGTATAATGTACATGCGTTTTAACTCCCCGTTGATTCGTATGATCAAGGAGACTGTATGTTCGACAAAATAGCAGCAGTAATAACCATAGCCGCCGCCGTAGCTGTATATATCCTGACCGGCTTCCGTATATGGCCGGCCGTCATCGCCATAGTTGCGCTGGCGCTCATCTCCAAGAGCCTTAAGATGATGCTCCAGGAAAAACTGGACAGGCATTTTCCGCCTCTTACGATCTTCTTCCTTACCAAGGACGATCTCAGCCAGCAGTCCTCCAAAGGCATGCGCGTCATAGTCATCACCGAGAGGATCTTTTTCCACACCGAGACAGAAACCGACAGGAAGTTCATTCTTGATTATATAGAGGATTACGCTCAGAAGTTCAGCGAGAGCAGCAAGATCTTCAAATACAGATACAACTACGTGCTTAAGCACAACCTGCCGCACCAGCCCGCTTACGCGGCCTGCAGGAACGCCAAGACCAGCCTTAAAGTAATATATAAAAAGTGGTACGAGGAATCCGGCGCCAGCAGGTTCGGCAAGTTCGAGGACAACGTGGACAGCTACATGGCAGACGACATAATAATCGACCCGCGCGACGGCAGCGAGCACAGAGCCATGATCCAGTTCATCTTCGACCCCAACCTTCCCATCCCGGACGAGAACTATCAGTAAAGGACAGCCGGCAGCAAAGGACACGGGCGTTTGAGCCTGCAGAGTGTTCCGGCGCAAGGGACGTGCCGCGCCGAAAAGAACGAATGTTTACAAGATCCCTCGCAGTATGATATAATCCGTTCAAAGGGGACGGATAAATGCGAGGGATAACTCATTTTTTGGCCGGAGCGGCCGCAGGACTCTATTACTGCACTACGCTCCCGGAAACAGATGTAAAGACGCTCGGCATAATAACAGGCGTTTCGGCGGCAGCGTCGCTGCTTCCGGACATAGACGTGCGCGGCAGCAAGGCTTCCGTAAACGTGGGGAACAACCTTACGAGCGTAGTAAGGCTCTTTACCTCGCACAGAGGATTCTTCCATTCGCCGCTGTGCTGGGCCATAATTGCGGCTGCGGTCTGGTATTTCTATCCGCAGCATCTTACATTTATAATAGCGGGGCTTATAGGCGCGCTGTCGCACGTGTTCCTGGACATGTGGAACAAGAAGGGCGTGCCGCTTTTCTTCCCCTATCCTAAAAAGATAAGCCTTATGGACATTAAGACCGGCGGCGGCATAGACGCAATGCTTTCGGCGGTATTTCTGATCTTATGCATATATTTCGCAGGCAAAAAGGCGGGCCTGCTGGAACTGCTGATAAACAGATAGGGCGATTTTTATTGCAAATCCCGCGGTTTTATTCCATAATTTCATATGACGGACCGCAGGCAGGCGATCCGGAAAAGATGCCGCGCACGCTCCCCGGACAGATAGTAAGCATCCGGGGCAGAGGCAGCAGGGGAGGTTTAAAATGTCGGAAGTAAAAACATATTACAATAACGAAGGTCCTAAAGGTGCTCAGGTGGTCTGCGAGCTTAAGCTGCCGCCGTACCACGCAACGCCGGAAGCCGTAGCAAAATACGAAAAATACGGGAAGCGCATCCTGTGGATAGACAGCAACGTGGTTCCGGGAAGCTTTCAGATGAACTCTTCCTGGTACTTCCACCCCAACAAGCCGGAGGGCGAAGTGGTTGTGGATAAGAACCTGCCGGCAACACAGTCGCACGTTCACGAGGACGCGGACGAGATCGTTGCCTTCTACGGCTCGGACCCGGAACATCCGGAAGAGCTCAACGGCGAGATAGAATTCTGGATAGACGGCGAAAGGTACGTGTTTACCAAGAGCGTTATGATATTCCTGCCCGCCGGCATGCCGCACGGACCGCTCTTCATCCTTAAGGTGGACAAGCCCATCTTCCATTATTCCGTAGTTACAAGCAGGGAATACAGTTTCGAAGGCAAATAGACAGCGTTAACAAAGGGTCCGGACGAAACGGACCATCGCAGAAGAAGGTATTACATTGGCACTTATTTTCAAGTACGCAATACAGCTTAAGGAGATAGCTAAGGAGCGCTACGGTCTTACCATGGAGGAGACCGACAACTGCGCGGGCCAGTTCTTTACGTTCGACAAGCCCATCCCGCAGGAGTTTAAAGATTTTATAACCATGTTTCTGGACGACAGGAAGATGGCCCCCATGTTCTGGGACGAGAAGAGCTTTTCCGTAAGGAGCCTGTACGGAAGCAAGCACGACATACCGCTCTGACCGGCGGCGCGGGCTTCTGGTCTGCAGCGTTTAAGGCAAACAATTAAGCCGCGGAGATCGGTCCGCGGCTTTTTGCATAGTAAGACCCCGCGCCAGACGCGGGGCCGGCTGATCAATTGTATTCTTCGGAAGCACCTACTGCAGTTCCATCCAGTGCCAGTAGGCGTCGTCCAGGGCGGCTTTGGCTTCCTCCAGCAGCTTGGCGGTCTGCGCGGCTTTTGCGGGGTCTCCGAAGACCTCCGGCTTGCAGAGTTCCGCTTCTAGGTCTGCTATTTTCTGCTCCGCGTCCTTAACGGCTTTCTCCGCGTTTTCCAGCTGCTTTGCTGCTCTTCGGGCAGCGGCGCTGGCTTCTTTTTTTGCCTTGTAGGCATCTGCGC
>JAFWVZ010000204.1 GCA_017523605.1 Bacillota bacterium
ATAATGGACGACAACGTCATCTCGGTCCAGACCACGGACGATAAGGAAGCGGTGGCAAACGTCCTTTCCAAGTACGACATGATAGCCGTTCCGGTAGTGGACAAGGAAGGCAGGCTCGTCGGTATCGTAACCGTCGACGACGCTATCGACGTACTTACCGAAGAGGCCACGGAGGACATCGAGAAGATGGCCGCCATTACGCCGTCCGAGCATCCGTATCTTAGGAGCAGCGTCTTCGAGATATGGAAGCAGAGGATACCCTGGCTGCTTCTCCTGATGGTATCCGCAACGTTTACGGGAATGATAATAACCAGCTTCGAGGAATCGCTGGCGGCGCAGGTGGCGCTTACGGCGTTCATCCCCATGCTGATGGATACCGGCGGCAACTCCGGCTCCCAGGCAAGCGTTACCATAATCCGCGGACTTTCGCTGGGCGACATAGAGTTCTCGGACATACTTAAGGTAGTGTGGAAGGAGTTCCGCGTGTCCATACTCTGCGGAATATCGCTCTCCGTGGTGGCGTTCGCAAAGATAATGCTGGTAGATCATCTGATGATGCACAACGACGACATTAGCGCGGTAGTGGCGTTCGTGATCTGCGCGGCGCTTGCGCTTACGGTTATCATCGCCAAACTGGTCGGCTGCAGCCTTCCGCTGTTTGCCAAGAAACTGGGATTCGACCCGGCTGTAATGGCGTCGCCGTTCATAACCACCATAGTGGACGCGCTGTCGCTTATGATCTACATGAATCTCGCAACATTAATACTTGGAATATAGGAACATGACGGTAGTAAAGAACGGCAAGGCCGTAAAGACCTTCGCCAACAGAACGGATTATCTGAACGAAAACAAGGCATACGAACTTTTACGGGGCACTGGACTTGCGCCGCAGCTTTTGTATTCATATGACGGATGCGTAGAGCGCAGCCTGGTGGACGGCCCGCTGCTTTCGGATCTCATCCGGGACCCCGCGGCCGACGCTCCGGAGCTTTTAAGGCTGTTCGGACTGTTCTGCGACTGGTACAATGCCTTCAGGGGCAAGACCGGTCTCACGCTCGGCAAAGTGCGTTTCGAAAGCTTCGTGCTCAGCTCCGGAAAGCTGGTCTGCACGGACTTCGACGACTGCAGGACGGGTTTCGTGGAAAAGGACCTTGCTTCCGCAGTCTCTCAGCTCTGCCTTGTTCCGCAGCCTTTCGGAGCGCAGGGAATGTCCGCGGCAAAGCTGTTCATGCTCAGCGCGTCGGAAAAGATAAAATACGATCCGGAAGTCCTCTGCCAGCGCATAGTGCCTGTGCTTAAGGCCGAGTGCCGCAAGGCAGGCATAAAGTACGACGCAGCCGAAGGCGAATACCTGAGCGTCGTGTGCTGCATGGCAGGGCTGATACTTGCCGGAGGAAAATATCCGGTCCAGTCCGCTGTAAGAGGGCTCATGACTGCTCCGCAGAGATTCGTATCCGTTACGGAGCAGGGCGCGGACGTGCCCGGAGGCTTCGAGCCTGTACATACGCAGCTCGGCGCGGCGGACAGCGCGGGAAGGATAGCGGAAGTACTGAGGAAGACAACGCAGCCGTGGACGCTGGTGCTGTCAACCAACATGCCGGAGATACCGCCGGTGCTTTTAAAAGCGCTTCTCTGCGCGGACAAGGAAGAGACAGAAGCAGTAATGGTAGAAGCCGGCGGAAAGGTCCGCGACTTCCCGGTCCTGCTGAGGACCAACTCGGCTGTCTACGATCTGGAACACGGATCGGACAACGGAAAAAAGACGGTAACGGGAGCTCTGTCCAGAAGACCTGTTAAGATAGTCAGGCTGGAATCCCTGGAGACTCAGTCTCCGCAATAGATCAGGTAACAGTTATTGTTAAAACATACAGGAGGTCCAATTAATGGCAATACGTGAATGTGCCTTGAAAAACCAGCACTTCGCCAGACTGTACGATGCATACCAGCACAGAGATGCAGCGGCGCTCGCATGCAAGAAAGCGGGCGGAAAAGTACTGGCAAAGCTTGGATTCGACGTCCCGGACGAACTTGTTCTGGCTGCCGGCCTTATGCCTGTACAGGTATATGCCGACCCGTACAAGGAGCTCGTCAATACGGACAAGATCCTTGAGTTCGCATTTGACCCCATGGTCAGAAAGCAGTTCGAGAAGATGATCGACGGAACGTATAAGGAGCTTGCAGACTATCTTGCAGTCTCCAACTCTACGGACGTCTTCATAAGGATATTCCTTTACCTGAGGGAAATGATCAGATCCATGCCGGAGATGCCTGTACCTCCCACATGCTTCATCGACTGGCTGTTTACCAGGAACCGCATGCACCAGGAGCGCAACGAGCTGATAGTAGGTATTTTCAAGAAGCAGCTCGAGGAGTGGACCGGAAAGCCCATCTCCGACGAAGCCATTAAGGCTGCGGCGGAAGTCTGCAACGCGGACAGAGCGGCGCTCAGAAAGATCGGAGAGCTCAGGCACGGCGAAGAAGTACGCGTAAGCGGCACCGAGGCTCTGGTTATAATAGGTTCCGGCTTCTTCATGGATAAGAAAGAGCATGCCGAACTGGTGGAAAAGCTTGCGGAAGAAGCTGCTGAATGGCCTGTAATAAAGGGCGTAAGAGTATTCGTTACCGGAAGCGTACACGAAGACCTTAAGGTCTACGACATGATAGAAGCAGCCGGCGGCGTAGTAGTGGCTGAAGACCACGACTGGGGCGACCGCAGCTACGACAGGGACTACAACACGGCATATCCGCCGGTAAGGGCTGTAGTGGGCAGATACATGCTCCGCCAGTTCTCCAGCAAGAAGGCCTTCGTTACCCAGAGAGTCGACGCTCTCAACAAGGAAGTCGCCGATGCAAAGGCCGATGCCGTAATGTTCTACACCAACATCTACGAAGATTCCGCAAGCTGGGATTACCCCAGCCAGAAGAAGAGCCTGGACGATCAGGGCATAAAGAACGCCTGCTTCGCCAAGATGCTCTATCCCGCGGAAAAGAACGAGGACCTCGCGGCAAAGATCGCGGAGTTCATAAAAGGTTAGGAGGGCACCATGGAAGAGACCAAAAAAGAAATGCCTCAGCGCCAGGGTACTGTAAAGAAACTTAAGGCCACAGGCGAGGCCAGCGCATATCAGAAGCAGTGGTTCCAGGGGCTCAAAGCCCGTGTGGAAGCCGGCGAGGATTTCGGATATCTTAACGCCGACGTTCCCATGGAAGTCCTTAAGGCCATGGACATACCCTTCGTCGTTAACCAGTGGTGGGCAGCCATCTGCGGCGCCAAGAGAATGACCAAGAAGTACTTCGGCCTTCTGCGCGACGCAGGTTACAGAGACGACCTCTGCAGCTACTGCGCTACCGCTTTCGCGGAGAGCCTGGACCCGGACGACCACGCCTACGACGCGGACGGCAATCCGCTCGGACCGTGGGGAGGACTGCCGGATCCCACCATCGCCATTACAAGGCTCACCTGCGACTGCCAGGGCAAGATATTCGAGCTGTTCGCAAAGAACCACGGCGCGGACTTCTACGCAATGGAGAACACCCAGGCCAGAACGTTCCCCCTCAACTGGTGGGACTACGCTCAGGACGACTGGGAGAACCTCTACGACAAGGACCGTCTGGACGCCGCGGTGGAAGAGCTTAAGGAGCTCATCCGTTTCCTGGAGATGAAGACCGGCAAGATGTTCGACATCAACAAGCTCCAGGAAGTAATGGACAACATCAACAGACAGGAAGTCTGGTACGGAAAGATCAGGGACCTGATCGCTGACACCAAGCCGGCTCCCGTTACAGTAGTCGACACCATCAACGCCGTAATGCCCGCACAGTGGCAGCGCGGAAGCGAGTGGGCTGCGGGCCATGCCGAAAGGCTCTACTACGAGAT
>JAFWVZ010000205.1 GCA_017523605.1 Bacillota bacterium
GCCACGCGGTGGGACTGGGCCTTCCGGATATGTTGGCGCTCGGTCCGCTTACTGCGGTTCCGCTGTATTCTATGAACTTAAGCGTTGCCTCGCTGTCCGGCATGCGCACCGCTACGGTGTCCAGACCTCCGGTGGTCTCTTCGGGAAGCTCCGGCCTTTTGGGAAGCACCATCGTAAGAGGTCCGGGCCAGAAAGCCTTTGCAAGCTTAAACGCCTCTTCGGGGACCGTCCTTGCCACCCTGCCGATGTCCTCCGCCTTCGCGATGTGTACGATCAGAGGATTGTCCGAAGGTCTGCCTTTTGCGGCGTAAGCCTTCTTTGCGGAATCCGGGCTGAAAGCGTCCGCGCCCAGTCCGTACACGGTCTCCGTGGGAAAGGCTGCGAGCCCGCCGTTCCTAATTATCTCCGCGGCTTTTTTAAGGTCCGCGTCTTCAGTTGACAGTAAAAGCGTATCTATCATCTATTGTTCAGATGCAGGGATCTGACCTGCGTCTTTTCGTTTATTGCAGCCGGTGACCCGCATCATTCGCCCTTCATGCGCTCGGCCTGATCGCTGGTTATGAGGGCGTCTATTATCTCGTCCATGTCGCCGTCCAGGAAAGCGTCCAGCTTATAGATCGTAAGACCTATCCTGTGGTCCGTTACCCTTCCCTGCGGGAAGTTATAGGTGCGTATGCGCTCGGAGCGGTCTCCGCTTCCCACCTGGCCTTTTCTGAGCTCCGACTGCTCGTCGTGCTGCTGCTGCTGATAGAAGGCGTAGAGCCTGGACTTAAGCTCGTTGAAGGCCTTTTCCTTATTCTTAAGCTGGGACTTTTCATCCTGGCACTGAACTACCACGCCCGTGGGCAGATGGGTAAGGCGGACAGCGGAATCCGTCATGTTTATGTACTGACCGCCGTGGCCGGACGCTCTGTATGTGTCCACCCTTATGTCGTCCCAGCGCAGGTCCACGTTTACGTCCTCCACCTCCGGCATTATGGCTACCGTAGCCGCGGAAGTATGGATGCGGCCGGAACTTTCCGTCTCCGGCACGCGCTGCACGCGGTGGACGCCGGACTCGTACTTAAGTCTGGAATAAGCGCCCCTTCCGATTATCCTTATTACGCCTTCCTTAACTCCGCCTATGCCTGTGTCGTTGATGTCCGTAAGCTCCGTCTTCCAGCCGTGGCGCTCCGCGTAGCGTATGTACATGCGCAGAAGATCTCCGGCGAACAGCGCTGCCTCCTCGCCGCCGGTACCGGCTCTGAGCTCCAGATAGACGTTCTTTTCGTCGTTGGGATCCTTGGGCAGAAGCAGTATCTTAAGCTCCTGTTCCGTAGTTTCCAGTTTTGACTGAAGGTCCGCCAGCTCCTCCTTGGCCATCTCGCGCATCTCTTCGTCCGTGGACGGGTCGTTGAGGAGCTCCAGGGTCTGGTCCTTTTCCTCCAGCGCTTTCTTGTATTCCTTGTATTTCAAAACGATGGGCTCCATGTCGCCCATCTCTTTGATATGCTTCTGCCAGCGCGACTGATCCGCGATCACCTGGGGATCGGAGACCGTAACGCTGAGCTCGTCGTACTTCTGCAGTATAAAATCCAGTTTCTTAAACATCTGTTTCACCTTTCTGTTTATTATACCACGCGGTCGAAGCAATTGAAATAAAAAGCAAAGATCTGAGCGTTAATTGATGCAGCGGTGATGCTGTGTTAAGAGGACTGTTTGGGATCCCGGTACTTAGCGACCGGCAAGCCGCAGGGTGCAGACGGAGCTTAGTACCGCTGGCGGGCTCCAACCAAGCGAGAGCGTGTCCTCGTACACAGCATTCCGCCGCAATATAATACATGCCCCGGACTGTACAGCTATTCCAAATCACAGTCTGTTGATGTAAAATAAAAGTATGAAAACAGTAAGACTTAAAAAACTAATATTGATCCTTCTGATCATAGTCGTACTTGCAGCAGCGGTCCTGGGAGGTTACCAAATGATAGTAATGAGCAGGCTCAACGCCCTTACGCTTAGAAAAGCGCGCTGGAGCTGCGGCGGAGGCATGACCGGAGGCCACACCTCGCTGGAGA
>JAFWVZ010000206.1 GCA_017523605.1 Bacillota bacterium
TGGGGCTGCACTACATGCTGCCGCTCAACGAGGTCATCTACGATTTCTTCGACGCCCTAAAGTCCAAGACCCGCGGCTACGGTTCTTTGGACTACGAGTTCGACCACTACGAGAAGAGCAACCTGGTAAAGCTGGACATACTTCTGAACAAGGAGATGGTGGACGCGTTCTCCATGATAGTCCACGAATCCGAGGCCTACACCCGCGGCAAGTTCGTCTGCGAGAAGCTGAAGGAAGTCATCCCCATGCATCAGTTCGAGGTGCCCGTTCAGGCAGCCATAGGTCAGAAGATCATAGCCCGCGAGACCATACGCGCCTACCGAAAGGACGTTCTGGCAAAGTGCTACGGCGGCGACATCTCCAGGAAGAAGAAGCTGCTGGAAAAGCAGAAGGAAGGAAAGAAGCGCATGCGCCAGTTCGGAAGCGTGGAGGTGCCTCAGGAGGCGTTTACGGCAGTGCTTAAGTACGACGACGGGAAATAATAATCAGAAGATCCCTGATTCATACCTGTTCTTTAGGCTTGTTTACGCGTTTTCGGTCAGCTAAGGTAAACCCGGGCGTTGCTGACAACGAAATTTAAAGTTTTATCCCTTTCGGAAGAGCGTCTGCTTCTGAAAGGGACTTTTTTATCTCGAGTGATCCGTTTTTTGCCATCGATCTGAGCGAAATTACAGCAATAATTCTCCGCTGCAGCGTATGAAAAAGGGAGGATCTATCATAAGTGTTGTCATGAGGCGTATAAAACTGTCAAACTGACCGATATTACAAAAACATTTTCCGCAAAAATCCTGAAATGAGCATAAATACGTAGGATTTTCCGGAAAAACAAAACAGCGCCCGGCTGGGACGATGTTTTTAACATAGAGAACCGTCCCCTATGTCATATTTTGTGGTCGCAGCCGAGGACGTTTACGATCTTATGTGCTACGAGGGCTTTGATGGCTGCTCTTGCCGGCTTCAGGTATTCTCTGGGGTCGAACTTGTCCGGATGCAGGGCAAGGAACTCGCGGATGGTAGCTGTCATTGCAAGGCGAAGGTCGGAGTCGATGTTGATCTTGCAGACGGAAAGGGAGGCGGCGTGCCTCAGCTGATCCTCCGGAACGCCTATGGCGCCGGGCATGGCTCCGCCGAACTTGTTGATCTTTTCAACAAGATCCTGCGGTACGGAGGAGGATCCGTGGAGGACTATCGGGAAGCCCGGGAGCCTCTTGGATACTTCTTCCAGAACGTCGAAACGAAGCTGCGGCTTGGTGCCCGGCTTAAACTTATAGGCGCCGTGGCTGGTGCCTATGGCTATGGCCAGGGAATCGCAGCCTGTGCGGCTTACGAACTCTTCTACCTCTTCCGGTCTTGTGTAGGAGGAATCCTCCGCGCTTACCTTTACTTCGTCCTCTATGCCGGCCAGGGTCCCGAGCTCCGCCTCTACCACTACTCCGCGGTCGTGAGCGTATTCTACGACCTTTCTGGTGATCTCTATGTTCTCCTCGAAGGGCTTGGAGGAGGCGTCTATCATTACGGAGGTGAAACCGCCGTCTATGCAGCTCTTGCAGGTCTCGAAGCTGTCGCCGTGGTCCAGGTGAAGGCAGATGGGAAGTCCGGTCTCGATCACCGCTGCCTCTACGAGCTTCATCAGATATGTATGGTTGGCATAGGCGCGGGCGCCCTTGGAGACCTGAAGGATAAGCGGGGCTTCCAGTTCCTTGGCAGCTTCCGTGATGCCCTGGACTATCTCCATGTTGTTTACGTTAAAAGCTCCGATCGCGTATCCGCCGTTGTAGGCCTTTGCGAACATTTCCTTGCTTGTTACTAATGGCATGTCATCTACCTCCGAATAACGTAAGTTTGTATACATCTGTAATATAAGTATAGCACTTTGCGGACACCTTTCCAATGGATGATTGCTGAAAACGGCCCGTGTCCGGATGCTTGGATGCGAGCGTTTTTGCCGTTGCTGTGATATAATCGATGCGGAAAGGCGGGCGACAAGATCATGGTACATCTGCCGGATGACAGTCTGGGAATATACGTACATGTGCCATACTGCATAAAAAAATGCAGGTACTGCGACTTTGTGTCGTTCGAAAAGGTTCCGCAGGACGAGTATTTCTACGGTATCGCTGAAGATATAAAATACGCGGCAAGTAAGCTTTGTGACAGAAGCAGGTATTATGTAGACTCATTGTTTTTCGGCGGAGGAACGCCATCCCTGGCAAATGCTGCGCAGCTGGGTATAGTTCTGGATGCGCTGCGGAAGAACTTTGAAATGCGAGATCCCGAGATGACTATTGAAGTCAACCCGGAGACCGTGACTGTGGAAAAAGCAGCGGAGATTAAGGTCCTCGGCTTCAACAGGATAAGCATGGGTGTGCAGAGCCTTAACGATAAAGTTCTCGCCGGCATGGGCCGTGTCCACGATGCAGACAGGGCCAGGCTGGCCTACCGCGTTTTAAGGGATGCCGGCTTTGACAACATCAACCTGGATCTTATCTTCGGCGCCCCGGAACAAGACCTCCGCGTTTGGCAGGAAACTCTGCGCGAGGTCCTGGACATGCGCCCGGAGCACATTTCTTTCTACAGCCTTCAGCTGGAGGAGGGCACGCCTCTCTACAGGGATTACACAGACGGAAAAGTGGATCTTCCTTCCTGGGAGGAGAACCGCGCGATGTATCATGCGGCAGCGGAAGCGCTTAAGGATGCCGGCTATCACCATTACGAGGTGAGCAACGCTGCGCTGCCCGGATTTGAGTGCCGCCACAATCTAAAATACTGGAACATGCAGCCTTATCTGGGCTTCGGCGTCTCCGCGCACAGCTTTATAAACGGCTGCAGAGGCGAGGCGGACTATTCCGGTTCAGATAAGGATGTTTGCGGATCGCGTCCGGATCGGTCTGACGAATGCCGGTTCGCGGCCGGAAAGCATGGCATGTTCGGCCTGGGACCGGAGAGCGAGTCAGATCTTAAAGGAGATTTCGTCTTTACAAAACTTCGCCTGCTCGATGGCTTCCGGCTTTCCGATTACAGCCGTATGTTCGGCTCGGACTTCTGCAGCGATTTTGCTGCGGTACTTCCGGAACTTCTTAAAGACAGCATGCTGCAGCTGATCGGAGATGTCCTCAGATTCACCCCGGAAGGTCTGGATAATACCAATCCCGTAATGGGAAGGCTTATAGAGGCTCTGGAAAAGCCCGAACTGTGATATAATATACTTCCAACCCACTTTATAAATGGATCGAGCGTCTTTCATGAAAAAGAATCTAATCGCAATAATAGCCGGATGCGTGGCATTTGCGGCAGTATACTTCGGAGTAAAGTTCATCGACGAGTATTACGTCGGTGTGCCTGTCGATGCAGTATATACGGAAGAGTACTCTTTGGACCATGCGCCGGACGACTACGCTCCGCGCTTTTACAACACCCTCGGGCATTTCGAACATGACGGAAGCGACTACGAGATCTACGCGTTCTTCAGCGAGAACGGCAGCGTAGAGCGCAGAGTGTTCGTAAGAAAAGACACTGTTGCAACGTCCGCGTTCCGCAATAACCGTACAGTAACGGATACACAGTACGGATTCGCGGCCATCCCGTCCTCCGGAACGGAGTACAAAGATCCAGGTGTGGAAGAGATACTTGCCGCAGTCTGCGAAGAGCACTTTAATGCAGGCAGCGCGGATCCTGTTAGTCCTGCTTATCCGCAGGCGGCTCCTCTTTACGAGTCCGATAAAGACGTAAGCTACAAGATAACCTGCTGCGGAGAAGACGCGGAAGTATCCGAAGAAGGCATAATAAGCGCCGGAGCCGAAGGCAGCAAAAGATATTACAAGTTCTGCAAGGTGAAGGGCCGCGAATACGGAATGTTCTTCCCCTGCGGCAAGGACGGACGCGTGGCCCCGGGCATCCTTCCAAGCACGGATCTTGTCTGGGAATGCTGGCTTACGGATACGGAAACAAAACTAATAGCAGAGCCTTCCACGCAGCAGGAA
>JAFWVZ010000207.1 GCA_017523605.1 Bacillota bacterium
AATACGTTGTAAGGATCCCGGGCGAAGGCACCGAGGAGATGATAGTCCGCAGCGACGAAAAGATCAGCACGGAGCTGGCCTGCAGACTGGGAGTGGACGCGCAGATGCTCTATTTCGGAGACGACGGATCCAAGGTCACGGAATACATAAAGGACGCCGTAACCATGAGCTCGGATTCCCTTAAGGATCCCGCGCGCATACACGCGATGGCGGAGATCTACAAGACCATCCACCGCTGCGGTGAGAACACCGGCGTTCCGTTCGATGTGTTCGACATGGCGGCGACTTACGAAAAAGTCATAAACGACCTGAATGTTCCCATGTTCGACGATTACGCGGAACAGAAGGCTAAGGTAATGGCTATTAAGGACCAGATGGATAAGGCCGTAAACGCTCCGCTCGTACCGTGTCACAACGATCCGCTCTGCGCCAACTGGGTGGAAGGCGACGGCCGCCTCTACCTGATCGACTGGGAGTACGCGGGCATGAACGACGGTATGTGGGACGTTTCGGACATCTCCATAGAGGCGGAGTTCGGTCCGAAGGAAGACGAACTCATTCTGGAGGAATATCTGGAAAGAAAGCCCACAGTCACCGATAAGAAGCACTTCCTTGCCAACAAGATATACGTGGACTACCTCTGGACGCTCTGGGCAAAGACCAGAGTCCCGTTCTCCGGACAGGACATGGAGGACTGGGCGGTGGAGCGCTACGCAAGGATGAAAGAGAACATAAAGGCTTTCGAGGCGCTGTAAATGTATTGCGTATCTTCATATGACAGCATAATAACCGCCAGTCAGTGCGACTTTACCGGAAGGCTCGGCATGGCGCAGTGCCTGGACATGTTCATGGACGCGGCTTCAAGGCACGCGGACGAGATGCTGATGGGGCGCCGTGAGCTTGCGGAAAAGGATCTGATCTGGATGATAACCAAAAACAGAATACGCATATTCCGCATGCCGGAAATGTCCGACACCGTAACGCTTACAACCTGGCCGCTCAGACCGGATAAGCTCCACAACGACAGATGCTATACCCTTAAAAAGGACGGAGAGCTTCTGGCTGTAGGAAAGTGCGAGTGGGTCAACTACAACTTCGTTACCGGAAAGCTCAGTCCCGTATCCGCTCTGTTTGCGCCGGATGATGAATTCTGCGCGGACGACACCATCCCGGAGGGCTTCGACCGCATGAGCGGAGATTTCCCCGAACAGGTCTGCGAGTACAAGGTCCGCACCTCGGACGTAGACGTCAACAGCCACGTAAACAACACCAAATACGTCTACGCTTTGCTGGACATCTACAGTTCGGCCGAGCTTAAGGCCCGCCCGATCAAAGAAGCGGAGATCATATACAAAAACCAGGTAAAGGAAGGCGAAACGCTTCAGATAAACAGAAGGCCGGGACCCGGCGGTGCTGAGGACTATAAGATCACTTCAGGGGATAAGACGGCATTGTTTGCCAGATTCATAAGAGGTTAGACCTAGTGCTGAATAAGCTCGTAACTGAATATAAAGTGCCGCCCAGCATGTGCGATACAGAAGGACGTCTCGGAGTAACGAATTCCTTTGATCTTTTCATGGACATGGCTGCCGCTCATTCCGACCTTATGGGAAACGGCGTGCAGGATCTGCTCAAGAAGAACTGCTTCTGGGTAACCACAAAGACCATGATACAGTTTTTCAGAAGACCCTATCTCGGCGAGACCGTGGAGCTTTCCACGTGGCCGGAGGCCGCAAAGATGTTCAGAGGAAACAGGGATTACGCCGTCCGCTCCGCAAAGGGCGATATTCTGCTCTGCGGAAAGACCGAATGGACCATACTGGACAAGAACAGCGGGGAATATCTGAGCGTAGCCGACGCGTATCCTGAGGACTTTAAGTTCTGCGAAGATATCGCAGCTCCGCAGAACTTTTTCAGGATGCAGGCTGATTTCGATGCGGTCCCCATTGGCAGTATAAAAGTGTTTAATCAGGATACGGACTTTGTGGGTCACATGAACAATGTGGCCTACGTAAGAGCGTTTGCAAACTGCTTCAGCGCCGCGGAGTGGCGCAGGCTTTCCGTAAAGGAACTGGAGATCCACTTCCGCAGACCTTGCTTCGAAGGAGACGTCCTGGAGTTTTATACCGGTGTCCGCGGAGAAGACGGTTACGTTCCCGTACGCGCAGAAGCCGGCGGTGAGGTAAAAGTTCTGATACGGTATAAATGACAGTAATTACTATTTTATAAGAATAACAAAAGACCGGAGCGTCAGATTCCGGTCTTTCTTTTTAATTATTTTCCTTTAGTCTTCTTCGAACTCGTCTTCCGGGTCGGCTGCAAGGGCAGCCCCTTCGGTCTCCGGGGAGTCCTTCAGCAGCTGAAGTCCTCTGGAATATTTGGATCTGGGCTCCAGTGTAAGTCCGTATTTTTCTGCGACTATCTCTCCGAGCTCCAGGACAGCTAAGGGATCCGGTCCGGCGTAGTGCTCCAGCTCCAGTTCCAGTATCGGGGCGGTTCCGTACGGGGTGATTATGTCCCCGCGGTCTACCGCCAGCTCTATCACGTTTCTGTCGTATATCAGCCTTCTGCGGCTTCTGTCGAACTTCATCTCCAGCAGGGGAACAAGAGGGGACTTTTCTGCGGCTTCTTTCAGGGTGCTTGCGATAGGAGTAGCAGAAAGAATTGAGACGTCCGGAACTTCCGATGCTTTTTCTACAGGCACAGGTATGTTGACTTCCTCTCGCGCGTGAACTGCACCTTTTACAGTGCCGCCCCATTTAGCGGTGCAGAAAGCGGTGGAGCCTTCGCTGCGCACTCTGAGCGTTATCCCGAGTTTGCTTAAGCTCCGGTCCTCTGTATCGTAATAGACCGCTCTTAAAGGAACGGTCTCTGTCTCTTCGTCTTTAGCGTATTCGTCCCAGAAACTGTCCGCCAGTATTTCGCTGACGGTCTCCGGTGAAGGGACTGCATATTTTACTTCTATCTCCATGTTTACCTCCATGCGAAGCCAGAAGATATTAGCACGGTGCGCCGAATAATGCAACAGGCTTTATTTTTCCGTTGTTTTAGATTCCTTACTATGATATAATCCAAAATTGCCGTAATGGTAGTTATGATTTAGGAGGATATTCAATGACAACTTCTTACGTTGGAAAAGAGAACAATAAAGTAAAGTTCACGATGGAGTTTACCGCAGAGGAATTTGAGGCCGCAATACAGAAAGTTTATCTCAGGAACCGCGGCAGGATCCAGGTGGACGGCTTCAGAAGAGGCAAGGCGCCCAGAAAGATCATCGAGGCCAAGTACGGCTCCGGCATCTTCTTCGAGGAAGCGATAGACGACCTTCTTAAGGATAACTATCCCAAGGCACTGGATGAGTTCGACATAGATCCCATAGACAGGCCCTCCATCGATTTCGAGGGAGAGGAAAAGATAGAGCAGGGCAAGGGCTTCAAGGTCGTAGTCGAGACCGAAGTAGCTCCGGAAGTGGACCCCAAGGACTACAAGGGCGTAAAGGCCGAGCGCGAGCTCCAGAAGCTGGACGAGACCGAAGTCGAGGCTCAGCTCAAGGCATTCCAGAAGAGGAACGCCAGAATGCTTACGATAGACGAGCCCGCTAACTGGGACGACACCGTAGTTCTGGATTACAAGGGCTTTGTAGGCGAGGATCAGTTCCAGGGCGGCACCGCGGACGATCAGCAGCTCGTCCTTGGTTCCAATACCTTCATCCCGGGATTCGAGGCTCAGCTCGTTGGCGCTAAGGCCGGAGACGAGAAGGACGTTGTAGTTACCTTCCCGGAAGAGTATCACGCAGCGGATCTGGCCGGCAAGGAAGCAGTATTCAAGTGCACCATCAAGGAAGTCCGCAGGGAGGAGCTCCCGGTACTGGACGATGACTTCGCAAAGGAAGCCAGCTCTTTCGATACTCTGGAAGAGTTTAAGGCAGACATAAGGAAGAGCATAGAGACAAGGATAGAGCGCTCCAACGAGAACGCAGGCAAGGAAGCCGTAATGGAAAAGATCTGCGAGCTCAACCCGGTAGACATCCCTGCAGTTATGGTAGACGACGAAGCCGATAAGATGTTCGACGAGTTCCGTCAGCAGCTCATGAGCCAGGGCATAGACATCAACATGTACTGCAAGTACCTCAACACCACTCCGGAAGAGATCAGAAAGGGCTACAACGAGGACGCAAAGAAGAGAGTCCACGGCAGACTGGTGCTTGCCGCCATCGCAGCCAAGGAAGGAATGGAAGCTACGGAAGAGGACATCGACAAGGAACTGGAACAGCTGGCTTCCGCTTACAACATGGAGAAGGATAAGATCCTTCAGACCATGGGAGAAGGCTACAAGAAGCTTCTTGCCCAGGACATAAAGAACGGAAAGGCTCTGGACTTCGTATACGCGAACGCTAAGCTTTCCGAGCCCAAGAAGACCGCTAAGAAGGCGGAAAAGGCAGAAGGCGAAACTAAACCGGCCGCTAAGAAGACCACAAAGAAGGCGGAAAAGGCAGAAGGCGAAGAAAAACCGGCTGCCAAGAAGACCACCAAAAAGACAACTAAGAAGGCAGAGGCAGAAAAGCCCGAGGCTTCCGAAAATACTGAGGCATAGTCCTCGGCTTTGAAAACAAAGAGCGGGGCTTTTGGGCCCCGCTTTGCTTAATTCAGGGGAAAAAGGAGATACGATGAGCAGCTTAATTCCGATGGTAGTGGAACAGACCTCCAAAGGTGAGCGTTCCTACGACATATATTCCAGACTGCTTAAGGACAGGATCATATTCCTGGACGGAGAGATAGACGATGCCGCGGCAAGCCTTGTAGTGGCGCAGCTTCTTTTCCTGGAATCCGAAGATCCGGACAAAGACATAAACATATACATCAACAGCCCCGGCGGCGTAATAACGGCAGGCATGGCCATATACGACACCATGAACTACATCAAGCCGGACGTCTGCACCATATGCGTGGGCATGGCTGCGTCCATGGCGGCGTTCCTGCTTTCCTCCGGCGCAAAGGGCAAAAGATACGTGCTGCCCAACGCGGAAGTAATGATACATCAGCCGCTCGGAGGCACCAAGGGCCAGGCGGAGGACATTAAGATAGCCGCCGAACACATAGTAAAGATAAGAGAAAGATTGAACCGCATCCTTGCCGCAAACACCGGACAGACTCTTGAAAAGATAGCGCAGGATACGGACAGGGACAATTACCTCGATGCTCAGCAGGCCGTGGAATACGGTCTGGCGGACAAGATCGTGGAGAAGAAATAAAATGCCGAAGAATTTCGATGAACAAAAAGAGCTTGTATGCGCTTTCTGCGGAAGGCCTCAGAGCAGGGTGCACAGACTGATAACCGGTCCGGACGCGTACATCTGCGACGAGTGCGTGGAGCTTTGCCACAGAATATTAATGGAAGAAGCTGCTCAGACCGAAAAGACGGAAAGACAGGCCGCGGGAATGCTGCGTCTTCCCAAGCCGGCAGAGATCGCCGAAAAGCTCTCGGAATACGTAATAGGACAGGAGAAGGCCAAGAAGGCCCTCGCTGTTGCCGTATACAACCATTATAAAAGAATAAACGCCGCACAGGCCGGCGACGGAGACGTGGAGCTCCAGAAGT
>JAFWVZ010000208.1 GCA_017523605.1 Bacillota bacterium
GTACTCCTCCGTTAAGCAGTAGTTTATTGTGTCCTCGGACAGGGTGGCGATGCGTCCGCAGGCCAGCGCGTAGTGCAGCATGGTCTCCTTGTCCGCTCCGTTAAGGAAGCTGTGGACCAGCCCTGCCATGAAGGCGTCGCCCGCGCCGGAAGCGTTTACGACCGGCAGACCGCAGTCTATGCCGCGGATAAGGGACGCGCCTCTTCCGAAGCTCCAGCCGCCGCGCTCGCCCAGCGAGACCACTACCTGTTTTACACCTGGGCGCAGAAGGTCTTCCGCCGCGTTTGCTATCTCTTCGTCCGTGCCGCAGGGCAGGCCGGAAAGCGATTCCAGCTCCATGCGGTTGGGCTTTATGAGCGTCAGTTTGCCGAGGAACGGCTTAAGGACGCCGCACTTTGCCGCGGATACGGGGTCCGCGAACACCGGGACTTGTCCGGCAGACACAGCGCCTCCGGCAGTTCCGGTCTCCGGTCCTGTGCAGCATTCAGCCGCGTCGAAAATGGCGGTCAACTGTTCCTCGCTAAGGTTAGCGTCTACGACCACTGCCGCCGCGCCGCCGATCAGCTCCGCGTTATTCTTAAAGTACTCCGCGGGTATCTCGGCCACCAGCCTCATGTCGTTGGCGGCAAGATACATGTCGCCGCCGTCATCCAGTATGTCTATGTAGGCGGAAGTGGGAGTCTTATCGCTGCGCAGCACGCGCGAAACGTCCATGCCGGCCTCTGTGCAGGCAGCCAGCACAGCGTCTCCGAAGTGGTCCGATCCCACGGCAGACAGGAGAACGCACTCGTCCCCCTGTCGGGCGAGATTCTCCATTATGTTGCGGCATACTCCGCCCGCGGAGGTGCGCAGATGCCCGGGATTTGAGTCCCTAAGCACCGGAGCATCTGTCGTCCTTATATGGATGTCGAAGTTGGCGCCGCCGGCGCCCACGATGTATCCGTCCATTGCTCTTTGTCGTTTGTCCGGCAGGACCGTCTGCAGTTCTGCCGCAGTATCCATTATATCTCCGTGGCGTCTACCAGTTTAACGTCCGGGAAGCGTTCGCGGTAGAAGTTGAGCGTAAACTGGTTGGGGAACAGCAGCAGGGGCCTGTCGAAGCGGTCGAACACCAGCATGGTGCGGCTGTCCAGGCAGCGCTTTACGGTCTCCATGTCCGTATCCTTTATCCACTGCGCAACGCTGTAGTCCAGGCTGTCCATGCGCAGCGGAGCGTTGTACTCGTTCTCTATGCGGTACTTAAACACTTCGAACTGCAGCTGTCCTACGGCTCCGATCACCACCTCGTTGTACTCGTTGTGGTATACCTGTATGGCGCCTTCCTGAGCAAGCTGCTCCACGCCCTTGTTGAACTGTTTGGCCTTCATGCTGTCCTTCGCAGACACCTTGGCGAACAGTTCCGGCGGGAAGGTGGGCAGGGGCTCGAAGAATATGGGCTCCTTGGTGGTGCAGAGCGTGTCTCCTATCTGGAAGTTGCCCGTGTCGTAGATGCCTATTATGTCTCCGGTGATGGCGGTCTGGACGTTCTCCCTTTCGTTTGCCATAAGCTGCGTGGACTGCGAAAGCTTTATGGGCTTGCCGGTGCGGGAAAGCGTTACCGTCATGCCGTGCGTATAGGTGCCGGAGCATATGCGGAAGAACGCCAGCCTGTCCCTGTGGGCAGGGTTCATGTTGGCCTGAATCTTAAATACAAAGCCGGAGAACGCGGGATCCAGCGGATCCACCTCGCCGCCGTCCGCAAGCTTTCTGGGTCCGGGGGCAGGGGACATCTCCAGGAAGTGCTCCAGGAAAGCCGTAACCCCGAAGTCCGCCAGCGCGGATCCGAAGAACACGGGTGTAAGCTCGCCCGCGGATACTGCTTCCGGGTCCACCGGGTAGCCGGCGCCTTCCAGCAGCTCTATCTGGTCGCGCAGGGCGCGCAGGTTGTTTATGGTTATTATGTCCTCCAGCTCCGGTCCGAACACTCCGTCCGGTCCGAGCTTAAGTGTGGTCTTTTCTCTGTAGAGATAGACCTCGTTTCTTAAAATGTTGTATATTCCCTGGAAGTTGAGGCCGCAGCCTATGGGCCAGGTGACGGCCGCCGCGGGCATTCCCAGTATGTCCTCCAGCTCGGAGAGCAGCTCCAGGAAGTCCTTGGCCTCGCGGTCCAGCTTGTTCATGAAGGTGAATACCGGTATCCCGCGCATCTTGCAGACCGCGAACAGCTTCTTGGTCTGCGTCTCTATTCCCTTGGCCGCGTCTATCACCATTACAGCGCTGTCCACGGAGGTGAGTATGCGGTAGGTGTCCTCGCCGAAATCGTTGTGGCCGGGGGTGTCCATTATTGAGATCACCTTGCCCTCGTACTCGAACTGCATTACGGAGCTTGTAACGGATATTCCGCGCTGCTTTTCTATCTCCATCCAGTCCGACGTTGCGAACTTGGCGTTCTTGCGCGCCTTTACGGTGCCGGCTTCGCGGATGGCTCCGCCGTGGAGCAGAAGCTTTTCCGTAAGCGTGGTCTTTCCGGCGTCCGGGTGCGATATTATTCCGAATATGCGTCTGCGGCTTATCTGAGCCGCCATTTCCTCTCTTGTCATATTGTTTCTCCTGTTCTGCGGTGCAGCCGGAATATTATATCACACAATTCGCTCTTGATAAACCACAACATGTAGCGTAAAATATCTTACTGGATATTAAAACTAGTGTGCCTGAAGGCAGGAGATGAGATCATGAAGTGCCCGTTTTGTGATGAGCCGGATACCAAAGTAATAGACTCGCGTCCTACAGAGGAAGGAAAAGCCATTAGAAGAAGGCGCGAATGCCCCAAATGCGGCAAGCGTTTCACCACCTACGAGAAGGTGGAGGAAGTCCTCTTCATGGTAGTAAAGCGCGACGGACGCAGGGAATCCTTCGACAGGAACAAGATCTTAAACGGCATAATCCGCGCCTGCGAAAAAAGGCCGGTCACCCTTGCTCAGATGGAGTCCATAGTAGACGACGTGGAGCGCGGCCTCAACAACATGATGGAAAAAGAGGTGAGCACTCAGTTCATAGGCGAGGTAGTCATGGACAGGCTCAAGGATCTGGACGAGGTGGCCTACGTGCGCTTCGCCTCCGTATACAGGCAGTTCAAGGACGTGAGCACCTTCGTGGCCGAGATAGAAAAGCTCCTGGGCACCAACGGAGCGGACAAGAAGAAGCTCAGGAAGCTTACCGAGGCGGACAAATGAACATAGTACGCATAGCCATGGACGGCCCCGCCGGAGCCGGCAAGAGCACCATAGCAAAGCGCGTTGCAAGGGAGCTGGGCATAGACTACATAGATACCGGCGCCATGTACAGGGCATTTGCCCTTAAGATACTCCGCACCGGGACCGATGTCAACGACGCGGACGCGCTTGCAGCGCTCCTCAAAGACACCGACGTGGACTACGCCGGCGGCAGCATCTTCCTTGACGGGGAGAACGTGGACGGACTCATCCGCACCCCGGAGGTGTCCGAGATGGCCTCCGTGTCCTCAGCCGTGCAGGCGGTAAGGGACAAGCTGGTGGCCGCCCAGCAGGCCATGGGAAAGAGAAAGTCCCTGGTGATGGACGGCAGGGACATAGGCTCCAAGGTCTTTCCGGACGCGGAGCTCAAGTTCTACATCACGGCGTCGTCGCGCATAAGGGCGGAGCGCAGAGCCATAGACATGGAGCTTGCGGGACAGCCCTGCGATGTGGATCAGATACAGAAGGATATAGAGGCGAGGGACTACCGCGACATGCACAGGGCAAGCAGCCCTCTCGTAAAGGTCCCGGACGCCATAGAGATAGACACCACGGACGCGTCTCTTGAGGAGAGCGTAGCCGAGGTGATGCACTACATAAACAAGTTCCTTTCAAAAGAGGATCAGGGAGAATAACAGATGGGAAAGAGCAAGACTTATCTGGCAGCTTCGGCCGCGCTGTTCGCGCTGTTCGTGCTGTTTACCGCTGCGGTATGCCTCGTTGACGTTAAGGCGATAGGGCCGCAGGGGAGCAGCGTCGGATTTGCAGGCATAAACGGCGCTTTCGCGCAGAAGTTCGCCTTCAGCGAGACCTTCTACAAGCTTACTAAATACCTCGGCTACCTTGCGATACTTGTGGTGATATTCTTTGCGGCACTCGGGATAATGGAGCTTGTCGCAAAGAAGAGCATAGGAAAGGTGAGCAACGGAATACTGATGCTGGGCGCGCTCTACGTAGCGGTGGCGGTATTCTACGTGCTGTTCAATAAGGTGATAGTCAACTACAGGCCGGTGCTGGAGGACGGGGCTTTGGAGGCTTCCTATCCGTCGTCCCATACCATGCTGGCTGTGTGCGTGTTCATAAGCGCGGCCGTCCAGATATCCAGAGGACGCGGTTCGGCGGCTTTCAAGAAGATCTGCACACTGGTCTTCTGGGCTCTTGCGGTGATAATGGTCATAGGAAGGACCATATCCGGCGTGCACTGGTTTACGGATATAATCGGCGGGGTACTGCTCTCCGCGGCGCTGCTCTGCGCGTACTGCGCATCTCTTGGCTATCTTTCGGCAAAGTCTCCGGACGTTGAATAGATCCGGCGCTTTCTGCCGCTTTTGGAAAGGGTTTTTATGGATAATAAGACGCAAAACGGCGGGAAGCCCGCAACTATATGGAACAGAGCGTTCATAGCGATATTCTTCGCGGCGCTGTTCATGAGCATGGCCCAGCTGACGGCCCACGCGCTGGTGCCTAAATTCGCCAGCTCCATGGGAGCCAGCGCCAGCATCATAGGACTGATCTCCGGACTGTACGCGGGCGTCGCGCTCGCCATGAGGCCGGTCACGAGCCCTGCATACGATATCTTCAACAAGAAGAACATCCTTCTGATAGCGCTGCTTCTTACGGCGCTGTCATTCTTCATCTTCTACATGGCGCCGAGCGTCACCTGGATAGTCATCGGAAGGGCGGTCCAGGGCCTTGGGATAGGTGTCGCGTCTCCGATATCCCTTTCGATAGCGGTCAGCGCAGTCCCCAGCGAGATGTACGGAAAAGGCGTTGCCATCTACTCCCTTACCCAGGCGGTAGGGCAGGCCATAGGTCCGAGCATCGGGCTTGCACTCGTAGGTAAGTTCGGATACAACAAGACCTTCCTGTTCACAGCGCTGCTGATGCTCATATCTGCCGTGCTGACAAGGTTCTGTGCGGACACCTATGTTGCGCCGGACGCCAAGTATCAGATAAGATTCGATACCATATTCATGAAGAGCACTCTGCCCGCGGCCGCCCTGATGATAACCTTCCTGATGGGATATGCCGCGATCAGCTCCATGATAACCATCTACGGAGGACTTCTCGGGATAAAGAACATAGGCCTGTACTTTACGGTCTATGCCATAGGCCTGCTGGTGTTCAGGCCGATCACCAGCGGCTTTGCGGACAAGTACGGCTACGTTAAGGTTCTGATCCCGGCGCTGATCATATTCGCCCTTACCTTCGTGCTCCTGGGCAGCGCAAGGTCTCTTCCGATGATACTCGCCGCTGCGGTAGTGGCGGCTCTTGGCTACGGGATATGCCTTCCCACAGCGCAGGCTCTGTGCATGAAGACCGCTCCGAAGGAGCGCACCGGAACTGCTTCCAATACCATGTTCTTCATGCAGGATATAGGGCTTTTCGTGGGGCCGTTCATCTGGGGCATCATAATAGATGCTTTCAAGGCCGGCGGGGCAACGGACGTGGAGGCATACTCCAGGACCTTCTATCTCGTAGTGATCCCCGTGCTGCTGACTGCAGTGCTCTACTACCTGCTGAGGA
>JAFWVZ010000209.1 GCA_017523605.1 Bacillota bacterium
GCACAGGAAGACTATCGCGGCAAGGCCGGACGTGTCGCTCTTTCCAAGCAGCACCGCAGTATAGATGGACAGCATCATGCCTATCGCCATTAACAGATAGAGCAGCGCGTAGTGCTCCGTTGCGGCGGGAACAGCCGACAGCAAAAGTATCAGCAGGAGTCCCCACACAGAACCTACCAGCGTACCGATGACGCGGTTTACGGCGTACTGGCGTGTGTCGCGGATCTGCGGCTGCATGCAGATTATGGCCGTAATGCAGGCCTCCGAAGGCATCTGCGCGCCCCGGTAACCTATCAGGTAGCATACAAGCAGGCAAATGAAGACCGCTATCGAGGTCTTTATTATGCGCTGTCCTAAATGCGGAATGTTGTAAATTCTTTTATCCATACATTTTAGTATATCATATACGGCACCCTCTCTTACAGTCGTTTTAGCAGCGCTCCGAGGCGAAAAGAACAATAAAAGACCCGGGACCCGCTGTTTTCAACGGATCCCGGGAGTGGTCCAATCATTGATCAGCCGCCTGTTTAAGCGGCCGTCATCTCAAAGCTTACATGAAGAAGCTTAGGATGATGACTTCAATTACACCTACAGCCCAGGCTATGGTTGAAGTTACGGACCAGATGGTCAGCTGCTCCTTTGCTTCGGAAACGCCGAGGGTCCTGTTTACTACCCAGAAATAGCTGTCGTTGAAGTAACCGAAGAACAGGGAACCTACGCAGCACGCGATAGCGCCGAGCAGCGGGCTTGCTCCGCCTGCGATGAGGATAGGAGCGGAGATGCTTGCTGCGGTAGTCATTGCTACGGTACCGGAACCCTGAACGAATCTCATTGCCGTGGAGATGATCAGCGGCAGGATGATGAGAGGAATAGCGGTCTTTGCAAGTCCGCCGGCCATGTAGGCACCGAGTCCGGAATCGGTTATGATCCTTCCCAGAGCTCCGCCGCCGCCGGTAACCAGCATGATGATGCCTGCGGAAGCCATGCCCTTCTCCATCTCGGTCAGAACGGTCTGTCTGTCGAACTTTCTGCCGAGAGTGAAGATCGCGACCAGAAGGCCTATGCCTACAGCAACGATCGGCTGACCGAGGAATACGAGCACGCCCATGAATCCGGTGGTAGCCTTAAGAGCGGACGCGATGGTGTTGATGAGGATCAGGATGATCGGCAGGATCAGCGGCATGAAGGAAGCAAGCGCGCCGGGGATGCCTTCCATGTCCATGTGGAACGCAGCCTCATAATCGGGAGCCTGATATTCTGCAGCTACGATGTTGCCTTCTTCATCGGGGATCCTGTAGAACTTCTTGGACAGGAACCTTCTTGCGTAGATGATGCACGCGATGGCCATCGGGATAGCAAGAACGATGGTGATGAGTATGAACTTACCTACGTCTACGCCGAATATTCCGCAGACTCCCAGCGGACCGGGTGTGGGCGGTACCAGCGAGTGAGTGATTACAAGTCCGGCAGCCAGAGCTACGCCCAGACCGATGACGGACTTCTTGGTGGTCCTGGAAAGCGCTTTCGCGATCGGGGAAAGTACTACGAATCCCGAGTCGCAGAAGATAGGAATGGATACCAGGAATCCTGTGATCGCAAGAGCTTCTTCCTCTCTTCCCTTACCGAACAGTTTCAGGAAGGTGTAAGCCATGCGCTTCGCGGCGCCGGATATCTCGAAGATCTGGCCCATCATTACGCCGAAGCCTATGATGATTCCTATGCTTCCGAGAGTACCTCCGAATCCTCCGGTGATCGAGTTAACGATACTGACTGTTGCTTTTGCCCCGGCCGCGTTCGTGACCTCTGTAGCGGTGAGCGGCATGCCGCCTATGACACCCACGATGACTGTCGTCAGAATGAGCGCCAGGAATGCCTGTACCTTGGTCTTGAGGACGAGCACGATCAGGACAGCGATGCCGATGAGCAGTGCTATCAACATCCGTGTTCCGTCGATTACCATAATTGCCTCCTAAACAAATGATAATAAAGAAATGAAAACTATATGCTTAAGGCTATTTAACGAAGTACGGCGCGTACTTAGCAGCCAGCCTTATAGCCTCTTTCATGCTTACCGCTCCCGCAATGCCCTTGCCTGCAATGTCGAAAGCAGTTCCGTGGTCCACGGATGTCCTGAGTATGGGCATTCCGTTTGTAATGGATATGGTGCGGTCGAAATCCAGCGTCTTGGTCGCTATGTGGCCCTGGTCGTGGTAAAGGGACAGTACGGAATTGTATTTACCGAGCGCGGCCTGGTGGAATACGGAGTCCGCAGGCACCGGACCTGCAACGTTGTAGCCCATCTTCTTAAGCTCTTCCACGGCGGGAGCGATCTCGTTCACCTCTTCCCAGCCGAAGAGTCCGTGCTCGCCGGAGTGCGGGTTAAGGCCTGCCACTGCCATGGTTCCGCCCGTTACGCCGAGCTTCTTAAGAGCTTCCGTGCAGCGCTGTACGTAGTCGATTATGCGGTCCTTGGTTATCTGGTCCAGCATGTCCCTGAGAGACAGATGCCTGGTAAGGAAGAACACCCTAAGACCGTTGGTCTCGAACATGGTGAGCGGATCCTCCGTGCCGGTAAGTCCGCCGAAGATCTCCGTGTGGCCTATGTAGTTGATCTCAGCCGCGTGGAGCGATTCCTTGTTGATAGGTGTGGTGGCGACTGCGTCCGCCTTGCCCGCAAGCGTAAGCTCTATGCTCTTCTTTATGTACTCGAAGGCCGCCTTTCCGCACATGGCGCTCACCTTGCCGAACTCGAACTTATCCATGTCTATGTTCTTAAGATCGATCAGGTTGAGCACGCCTTCGCGGTAGTCGCCGTCGGCGGGATCTTCCACAACGTTCACCTTAAGATCCTCCTTGGTGATCTTAATTGCGTTCTCCATTATCTGGCGCTCGCCGACAACTATGCAGTTGGCCTCTGCAAAGAGGTCCTTGTCGGCTATGGATTTAGCGACTATTTCCGGACCTATTCCTGCGGGATCGCCCAGAGTTACTGCTATGAGAGGTTTTGACATATTGTTCCCTTTCTGCCTTTTACAGCATTTATATGAATAGTTTTTCCTTAAGATACGTTATGCACTGATTGATGGCTGTTGCGTCGCCCTGGCTTCCGCCCTTGGTTATGATGTGCACGCCGTCGAAGGGACCTTCCAGGAACGTGCCGTAGGCAGCCAGCGGAAGGACTTCGTCCAGAAGACGCAGACCCGCGGTCCCGAAGCGTTCGCACACCGCCACGGTTATGTCGCCGCCGCTGGTGTACATTGCCCTGAACGTCGGCTCCGCGGAAAAGATCCTCATCGTTATCTCCGCAAAGGACCTGTTTATGATCTCCGAGACTTCGTTAAGGCTTAAGCCGCTCTTTTCCATGTACGGCTTAAAGTCTATGCGGTTGTCCGGATAGATGCCGTCGCCGGTGACAGTGGATATCTGGTTGCGGTCGCAGTTCTCCAGGATCTCCGCTGTTACCCTTGCGATCTCCGCTTCGCGGGCCTCACTGCTTTCCAGCAGCTTTTTGGTCTCCACGAAGACATTATACGTGCGCTGGGACAGCCACAGGTGCTCCATCTGGACCTTCGCGTTGGGATGTACCGTTCCCACCACGGCAAGGATCTTGCTCTTCTCCCTCTTTGCGGAAGGCGTTATGAGCTTTCTTGCCAGGGTGGAGGTGAATACGCCTGGGTCTACGGCAATGATGTTAAGTTTGCTGGTTATGCAGGCGTCCGCTATAAGGTCCAGGTCCTCCTGAGTTACGCAGTCCA